>NZ_JAPJDM010000021.1:0-165880 GCF_026242095.1 Streptomyces sp. NEAU-W12 | reverse complement strand
CGCGGACTGCTGCTCGGCACCGAGATCGGCAACAACGGCTGGATCGCGATCGCCTGGTGCGTCGGCCTGTCCGTCCTCGGCCACCGCTGGTCGACGGCGCTGTTCAACCGCGACCCGAAGTAACCGCCACGACAGCACGGGCCGCCTCCCGCAACTCGTCCCGCTCCAGGGCGGCGAACTCCGACACCGCGTCGGCGTACGCCGCCCCGGCGGCCTTCCCGGCGGCCCCGACCGCCTTGCGGGCGCGGTCCGCCGACATCGTCGGCTGGTAGTCGCGCAGCACCCGCAGCCGTTCGGCCAGCGCCATCATCCGTACGGCCGAGGCGTCGCCGGAGGCGAGTCCCGCCATGCCGAGGGCGTGCAGCACCGTCCCGATCACAGGGAGGTCCATGGACGAGCCGGCCGGGCCGGAGAGCATCGTCAGCAGCCCCTGCCGCAGCCGCTCGAGAGGCTCCGCGACCAGCTCGAGGCGGCCGGCATGCGCGTGTGCGGTCACCGCCACCGACTGGGTCTTCAACGCCCACCGGTCGAGGAAGGGATCGCCGCTGTGCATCGGGCCGGCCTCGGCCACCCCCTCCACGGCGCTGCGCCACAGGCCGAGCCCGACCTCCGTCAGTCCGCGGGCGAGAGCGATCTCGGCCCGGCCCCCGGGGTCGGTGTTGCCGGGGTCGCCCTTCTGCTGGATGCCGATCTCCTCCGCCTGCCGCAGCCAGTACTCGGCCTCGTCGGGGTCACCGCGCTGCAGACAGGCGAGGACGAGGCCCCAGCGGACGCCGATGGTGTCGTGCTCGTCGCCGAGCCGCGGCAGCGCCTCGAGCGCCGCCTTGAGATGCCCGTACGCGGCCTCGCCCTGCTCCGTCTGCAAGCACAGCTGGCTCAGCCGGGTGTGTCCCATGACCTGCAGGAACGGGTTGTCGACCGGCGCCAGCGCGGAGAGGGTCCGGCGGGCCGAGGTGAGCGCGCGGTCGATGTCGTGCTCCGACTCCCAGACATAGGTGGCGACGTACTCGGCGACGCCGGCGAGCAGCGGCTGCCCGCTGTCGCAGAGCTTGTGCAGCACGTCGTAGTCGGGGGGCAGCATCTCGGGGACCGCGCTCAGCACTGCCGCGACGGCGCGCAGCAGGGTGTCCGGCGGGGCCGGGGGCAGCCGCCGGAGGGTGACGAGCTGGCGTACGACGTGCGGGCCGTAGCCCATGAACAGGCTCACCGTGCACAACACCGCTGCGGCGCGGGCGACTTCGACGTACTCGGGCTCGGGGTGGTAGTGCGACAGCGGCGGTCCGGTGTCCTCGGCGAGGGCGACGAGGCGGAGGTAGTGGGAGTCCGTGGACCACAGGGCGGCGAGGGCGGCGGTGAGGGCGGCGATGGTGGGGCCGTCCGTGCGGGCGAGGGCGTGCCGCAGGGCCTGCACGAGATTGTCCTGCTCGGCCCTGATCCGCTCCCTGGCGGCAACGAGGTCTCCGCCGTCCGGGCGGAGCCGGGAAGCCGGTGAAGGCTGCGAGCCGAAGAGCCAGTCGTGGTGCGCGACCCCGAAGTCCCGCGCCCAGGCGAGGAACCGGCCGACGGCCTCCTCGTCCTCGCCCGCCTCCGCGCGCCGGGCCGCACTGAACTCCCGTACGGTCTCCAGCATCCGGAACCGCACACCGACCGGGGTGTCGACGACGGTCAGCAGGGACTGGCCGGCCAGCTGCTCCAGCAGCGCCAGCGCGTCCTCGCCCAGCACCCGCTCCGCCGCTTCGCCCGGGAAGCCGCCGGGGAAGACGGACAGCGTGCGCAGCGCCGCCCTGGCGTCCTCCGCGAGCAGGTTCCAGCTCCACTCCACGACCGCGTGCAGCGTGCGGTGCCGCTCCGGTGCGTCCCGCGCCCCGCTGCGCAGCAGCGCGAACCGGTCTCCGAGGCGGCGGGCGATCTCCGGCACCGAGAGGACCCGCACCCGCGCCGCGGCCAGCTCCACGGCGAGCGGCAGCCCGTCGAGGTGGCGGCACAGCCCGGCCACCGCGTCCGGCGGCAGCTCCACACCGGGCCGGGCGGCCCGGGCCCGCTGCGTGAACAGCTCGACCGAGGTCTCGGGCCCGAGCTCCGGCAGCGCGTACACCGCTTCCGAGGTGAGGCCGAGCGGGGCCCGGCTGGTGGCGAGCACCCGCAGGTCCTCCGAGGACGAGACCAGGGCCTGTACGAGGTCGGCGGCGCCCCGGACGACCTGCTCGCAGTTGTCGAGGACCAGCAGGGCGGGACCGGAGCCGAGCGCACCGAGGATGCCGGCCACCGGGTCGGCCGGGGCGTGGCCGCTCATGGCGCCGGGCCGCCCCTCGCCCGCGCCGAGCGCGGAGGCCACCTCCGCGGCCACGTCCGCGTCCGCGGTGACGCCGGCGAGCGGCACGACATACACCACGCGCTGCTCGGCCCGGCGGCTGACGGCGTGCGCGAGCCGGGTCTTGCCGAGGCCACCGGGACCGACGACGGTGACGGCGCGGAAGGCGCCCAGCAGCCGCTGCACCGCCGCGATGTCCTCGTCCCGTCCCAGCAGCGGATTCGGCTCGTGCGGCACGCCGTGCCGGACCACGGGCGCCTCGCCGCGCAGCAGCTCCCGCTGTACGGCCTTGAGCCCGGCGCCGGGATCCGTGCCGAGTTCGTCGCGCAGCTCACGGCGGTACGCCTCGTACCGCGTCAGCGCGGCGGACGGGCCCGCCGTCGCCGCCTCGCCGCGCAGCAGCTCGGCGAGCACCTCCTCGTCGCGCGGACGCTCCGCGGCGGCCACGGCCAGCGGCCCGGCCGCCTCCGCGTGCCGCCCGAGGCGGGCGAGCGCGAGCGCCTTCGCGCGGAGAAGCGTGCCGCGAACGGGGGCGCGCTCGGTGCGCAGCGCGGCTACGGGGTCGTCGGCGTCGCCGGCCCCGTCAGGGGCGCCCTCCCACAGCGCGAGCCCGGCCTCGGCCGCGGCCAGCGAGCCCGCGTGGTCCCCGGCCCTGGCCCGCTCCGCGCTCGCGGCGGCGTGCAGCAGCAGGGAGGAGCTGTCGACCTGGTCCTCGGCGAGGGCGAGCCGGTATCCGGTCGGCGTGCTCACGAGGACGTCGGAGCCCAGCTGCGCCCGCGCCCTGGACACGAGGACCTGCACCGCCTTTCCCGGCCGCTCCGGCAACTCCTCCGGCCACAGGCCCGCCACGAGCCGCTCGGTGCTGCAGCCCGTGCGCAGGTCGCCCGCGAGCAGCGCGAGGAGGCCGCGGAGCCGGGGCGCGGTGACCTCCCGTCCGCGATAGGCGACACGCGGCAGCAGGGTCAGGTCGGTGGTCACCCGTGCAGGTTAGCCAAGGCGGCGGCCTCCGTGACTCCCCCGGTGGCCCAACCACCGCCGCGCGGACGACCCTTGCGCGACGCACGTCCACGGACGGCCGGGGGGAGGAGCCACCGGCGGCACGGACACCGGCTCCCCCGAAACCTCGTCCGCGTCCGCCGCTCCGGAGGCTGAATTCCGTTAACACGGAGGCAACTCCGGGGAAGCGGTACCGATATACGGACACGCGAGGCTGCTGCGCGTACGGCCGTGCGGGTGCCGTAAACGGGCCGGGGCGCGCCATGTCGCCCCGGCCCGTCGCACTGCCCGGCCGCCCGGCTGTCCAGCCGCCCCGGCTTCCCCGGCCGCCCGGAAAACCGGAGGAGCGGCGGCGGCGCCCTTGTTACGGTGGATGGCATGGCACGAGGTATCTGGTCGCAGAAGGTTCGGTCCCGCCGCTGACGGCGGCGCCTTCTCCCTGTTGACATTGCGCTCGCCGTTCCGGTTCCCGCCGGGCGGCCGCCTTCTGCTGTCCCCCGGCTCCCCTGCGAGCTGCGGAGCATCCGTTGAACCTCACCCCTTCGACCACCCCTGCCGGCGTCGCCACCCCCGAAGTCATGTCCCCGCCCGCCGCGGCGGGCGGCAGCGCGCACCTCCGTGCCGAGGGCGTCACCCTCACCCGCGGGGCGCGGCGTGTCCTGAACGACGTCACGGTCACCGTCTCCGCCCGGTCGCGGATCGCCCTCGTCGGCGAGAACGGCCGGGGCAAGACGGCCCTGCTGCACGTCCTGGCCGGGCTGATCGCGCCCGACGAGGGCACCGTGCACCGGGCCGGCACCGTCGGCCTGGCCCGCCAGGAGCTGTCCGCGCGGGACGGCGAGACCGTCGGCACCCTGACCCGCGAGGCGCTGGCCCCGTCCCTCGCGGCCCTCCGCGCGCTGGACGAGGCCGCCCTCGCCCTGGCCGAGGGCGGCGGTCCCGCCGCCGACGACCGCTACGCCGCCGCGCTCGACGCCGCCACCCGGCTCGACGCGTGGGACGCGCAGCGCCGCGTCGACGTCGCCCTCGGCTCCCTCGGCGCCTGCACCGACCGCGACCGTCCGCTGGCGGCGCTGTCGGTCGGACAGCGCTACCGGGTCCGGCTGGCCTGCCTGCTCGGCACGCGGCACGACGTCCTGCTGCTCGACGAGCCGACCAACCACCTCGACGCGGGAGGACTGGACTTCCTGACCCGCCGCCTGCGCGAGCACGACGGCGCCCTCGCCGTCGTCAGCCACGACCGGGCGCTGCTGCGGGACGTCGCGGACCGCTTCCTCGACCTCGACCCGGCCCGCGACGGGAAGCCGCGCCTGTACGCCGGCGGCTACGACGCCTGGCAGGACGCCCGGCGCCGTGAGCGCGAACGCTGGGAGCGGGAGTACCAGGAGCAGCAGGCCGAGCACCGGCGGCTGAAGGACGCCGTGTCCACGGCGCGCGACCGGCTTTCCACCGGCTGGCGCCCGGACAAGGGAACCGGCAAGCACCAGCGGCAGTCCCGCGCACCGGGCGTGGTGCAGGCCCTGAACCGGCAGCAGGACGCCCTGGACGCGCACCGCCTCGACGTGCCGGAGCCGCCGTCCGCGCTGCGCTGGCCGGACCCGGGGGTGCGGCCGGGCGCGCCCCTGCTGCGGGCGCACGGCGTCGCGGTCGCCGGACGGCTGGCCGGTCCCGTCGACCTCACCCTCGACGGCGGTGACCGGCTGCTCGTCACCGGGCCGAACGGTGCCGGGAAGTCCACGCTGCTCGCCGTCCTGGCCGGCGCGCTCGAGGCCACGCGGGGGTACGTGCGGGCGGCGGAGGGGGCGCGGGTCGTCCGCGTCACCCAGGAGACCGCCGCGCAGGACCCCGGGCTCACCGCCCGCGAGGTGCACGCCCGCCATGTCGGGCGGCTGGTGGCGCGCGGCACGCTCCGCGACGCCGACGCCGTCCCGCTCGGGGCACTCGGACTGCTGGACACCGAGGCGCTGCGCACGCCGGTCGGGCGGATGTCCCAGGGACAGCAGCGGCGCCTCGACCTGGCGCTGGCGCTGGCCGGGCGCCCCGGACTGGTCCTGCTCGACGAGCCGACCAACCACCTGTCGTCGGCACTCGTCGACGAGCTGACCGACGCGCTCCGCACCACGAGCGCCGCCGTCGTCGTCGCGACCCACGACCGGCAGCTGCTCCGCGACCTCACGGACTGGCCACGCCTGGAGGTGGCCGCACTCCGGCACCGGAGGGACGGGGAGGAGTAGGGCCTGCCCGGCGGATCGAGTCGAAGGCAATCGGCGGTGTCCGTCCCGCTGGGGCGAGTGGGGTCCGGTGCGTTCAGCTGCAAGGCGGAGGAGGGCGCCGACGCGATGGGGCCCTCCCTGCTCGAGCGGAGCCGAGAGCTCGGGGGAGTCGGCAACCGACGACAACGCCGCAGACGAGCGTGCCGGACCCCGCGTCTTCGGCATGATCCGCCGGACAGGCCCCGGGGACCGGCTGACGGGGACGGCCGGTGCGGCCGTCCCCGTCAGCCGTCCGTCGGCGGCTCCCCCGGGGCCCCCGAGGGCACCACCTGCTTCTCCTCCGCGAAGTGGCACGCCGAGTCGTGCGCCGCCGGGCCGCCGGCCCTGCGGAAGACCTCGGGGACCGCCAGCAGCGGCACCTCCTCGGCGCAGCGCGCCTGCGCCTTCCAGCAGCGGGTGCGGAAGCGGCAGCCGGAGGGGATGTCGGTGGGGGACGGGACGTCACCGGTGAGGATGATCCGCTCGCGGTGCTCCCGTGCCTGCGGGTCCGGTACGGGGACGGCGGACAGGAGTGCCTGCGTGTACGGGTGGGTCGGGTGGTCGTAGATCTGGGTGTCGGTGCCGATCTCGACGATCCGGCCCAGGTACATCACGCCGACCCGGTCGGAGATGTGCCGGACGATCGACAGGTCGTGGGCGATGAAGACGAACGCCAGGTCGAACTCGCTCTGCAACCGGTCCATCAGGTTGATGACCTGGGCCTGGACGGAGACGTCCAGCGCGGAGACCGGTTCGTCGGCGACGATCACCTCGGGGCGCAGCGCCAGCCCGCGGGCGATGCCGATGCGCTGGCGCTGCCCGCCGGAGAACTGGTGCGGATACCGGTTGATGTACTCCGGGTTGAGCCCGACCACGTCCAGCAGGTGCCGCACCCGCCCCCGCCGGTCGCCCTTCGGCGCCACCTCGGGGTGGATGTCGAAGGGCTCCCCGATGATGTCGCCCACCGTCATCCGGGGGTTGAGGGAGGTGTACGGGTCCTGGAACACCATCTGGATGTTGCGGCGGACGGCCTTCAGTGCCTTCCCCGACAGCCTGGTGACGTCCTCGCCCTTGTAGCGGATCGTGCCGGCCGTCGGCCTCTCCAGGTGGACCAGCATCTTCGCGACCGTGGACTTGCCGCACCCCGACTCGCCCACGATGCCCAGGGTCTCGCCCCGGCCGAGCGTGAAGTCGACCCCGTCGACGGCCTTCACGGCGCCGACCTGCTTGCGGATCAGGACGCCCTGGGTCAGCGGGTAGTGCTTGACCAGGCCGGAGACCTCCAGGATCGGCTCAGCCATCGAGGCACTCCCTCCAGAAGTGGCAGGCGCTCCCCCGCGTTCCCGAGACCTCGTACAGCGGCGGCTCGTCGGTGCGGCAGACGCCTTGGGCCATCGGGCAGCGGGGGTGGAAGGCGCAGCCGGGCGGGATGTGCATGAGGTTGGGCGGCAGTCCCTTGATGGCGTAGAGCTCCCGGCCCTTCTGGTCGAGGCGCGGGATGGAGTCCAGCAGGCCCCGGGTGTACGGGTGGGCGGGGGCCTTGTAGAGGTCGTGCACGGGGGCCGACTCGACGATCCGGCCCGCGTACATGACGGCGATCCGGTCGGCGACGTCGGCGACCACGCCGAGGTCGTGGGTGATGAGGATGAGCCCCATGTGGTACTCGCGCTGGAGTTCCGCGAGGAGTTCCATGACCTGGGCCTGGACGGTGACGTCGAGGGCGGTGGTCGGTTCGTCGGCGATGATCAGGGCCGGTTCCAGGGCCAGCGCCATGGCGATCATGATGCGCTGGCGCATGCCGCCGGAGAACTGGTGCGGGTACTGCCGCGCCCGCTCCCGGGCGGCGGGGATGCGGACCCGGTCCATCAGCTCGACGGCCCTGGCCCGCGCGTCCTTCTTGGACATGCCCCGGTGGACGACGAACATCTCGCCGAGCTGGTCGCCCACGGAGATCACCGGGTTGAGGGAGGACAGCGCGTCCTGGAAGATCATCGCCATCTCGGCGCCCCGCACCCTGCGGCGCTCCTCCTCCTTCAGGGTGAGGAGGTCGCGCCCCTGGAAGACGACCTCGCCGCCGGTGATGCGGCCGGGCGGCATGTCGAGGATGCCCATGACCGCCTGCGCGGTCACCGACTTGCCGGAGCCGGACTCGCCGAGCACGGCGAGCGTCTCCCCCGCGTCGACGCCGTAGCTGACGCCGTTGACGGCCTGGGCGACGCCGTCCCGGGTGTGGAACTCCACGTGCAGGTCACGCACTTCGAGCAGCATGGCGGCGGCTCACCTCAGCTTCGGGTCGAGGGCGTCGCGCACCGCGTCGCCGAGCATGATGAACGCCAGGACGGTGATCGCGAGGGCGCCGGAGGGCCACAGCAGCGCGTGCGGGGCGTTGCGGATGTAGGGCGAGGCCGCGGAGATGTCGATGCCCCAGGACACGCTGGGCGGCTTCAGGCCGACGCCGAGGTAGGACAGGGTCGCCTCCAGCGAGATGTACGTACCGAGCGCGATGGTCGCCACGACGATGACCGGGGCGACGGCGTTGGGCGCGATGTGCCGGAGCATCAGACGGGAGTTCGAGGCGCCGAGGGCGCGCGCGGCCTGGACGTAGTCGTTCTGCTTGACGGTGATGACCGAGCCGCGGGCGATCCGGGAGAGCTGCGGCCAGCCCAGCAGCACGATGAAGCCGATGACGGGCCAGACGGTGGTGCTGGTGATGACGGACAGCAGCACCAGGCCGCCGAGGACGACCGGGATGGCGAAGAAGACGTCGGTGATCCGCGACAGGACCGAGTCCCACACCCCGCCGAAGAAGCCGGCCAGCGCGCCCAGGACGCTGCCGAGGACCGCGACGCCGAGCGTGGCGCAGACGCCGACGGTGACGGACGTACGGGCGCCGTGGACGGTACGGGTGTAGACGTCGCAGCCCTGCCCGTTGAAGCCGAAGGGGTGACCGGCCTGCGAGCCCTCCTGGGCCTTGGCGAGGTCGCACTTGAGCGGGCTGCCGGAGGCGATCAGCGAGGGCCACAGGGAGATGACGACCAGGAAGAGGATCACCAGGGAGGAGACGACGAAGACGGGGTTGCGGCGCAGGTCGCGCCAGGCGTCGGACCACAGGGAGCGCGGTCTGTCCTGCGGGCCGGTGCCGTCGGGGCCGGCCGGGGCCCCCTCCAGGGTCTCGGCCTCGTCGACGCCCAGGTCCATGGTGCCGCCCATGCCGGTCCCGGCGACGGCGCGGTCGGGGTCGAAGTGCGGTTCAGGCATAGCGGATCCTCGGGTCGAGAACAGCGTACAGAAGATCGACGACGAGGTTGGCGACCAGGAAGACCAGCACGAGGACGGTCACGAAGCCGACGACGGTCTGGGTGTTCTGCCGCAGGATGCCCTGGTAGATCTGGTAGCCGACACCGTGGATGTTGAAGATCCGCTCGGTGACGATCGCGCCGCCCATGAGGAAGCCGATGTCCGCGCCGATGAAGGTGACCACCGGGATGAGGGAGTTGCGCAGCAGGTGCCGGGTGATGACCCGGCGCCGGGGCAGCCCCTTGGCGATGGCGGTGCGGACGTAGTCGGAGCGCCGGTTCTCGGCGATGGAGGTACGGGTCAGCCGGGTGACGTAGGCCAGCGAGACGGAGGCCAGCACCAGGCCGGGCAGGAGCAGCTCGTCGAACGGGGCCTCGGAGGACACCGACGGGCTGATCCACCCCCACTTCACCCCCAGCAGCAGCTGGAGCAGCAGGCCGGTGACGAAGGTGGGGACGGAGATGACGACGAGGGTGAGCAGCAGGACGCCGGTGTCGACGGGCCGCCCCCGGCGCAGTCCGGTGACCACGCCGAGGGCGATGCCGACGACGATCTCGAAGAGGATCGCGATGAGCGTGAGCCGGATGGTGACGGGGAACGCGGTCGCCATCAGCTCGGTGACCTCCTGGCCGTTGAACGCCGTGCCGAAGTCGCCGGTGAACAGGTTCCCCATGTAGGTCAGGTACTGCTGCCAGACGGGCTGGTCGAGGCCGAACTCCCGCTCCAGCTGGGCGGCCGTCGCCGGGTCGCAGCGCCGCTCGCCGCAGAGCCCGGCGATGGGGTCGCCCATCACGTTCACCATGAGGAAGATCAGCAGCGTGGCCCCGGCGAACACCGGGATCATCTGGAGCAGCCGCCGGACGACGTAGCGTCCCACGGCCGGTCAGCTCACCTTGATCTGGTCGTACACGGGGACGCTGAAGGGGTTGAGCTTCACGTCGGACAGCCGCTCGGACCAGCCCGCGCTGCCGTTCTGGTACCACAGCGGGATGGCGGCCATGTTGTCGCGGACCACCTCCTCGGCCTGCTGGAACAGGTCGATGGCCTTGGCGGTGTCGGTCTCCTGGTTGGCCCGGTCGACGAACTCGTCGAAGTCGTTGTTGGACCACTTGCCGTCGTTGGAGGAGGCGTTGGTGTAGTAGAGCGGCTGGAGGAAGTTCTGGATGAGCGGGTAGTCCATCTGCCAGCCGGCGCGGAAGGGGCCGCTCATCTTCTGCTGGGTGATCTGGTTGCGGAAGTCGGCGAAGGTGCCGACCGGGTTGCCGGTGCAGGCGCGCTCTTTGTCCAGCGCGTTGTTGATGGAGTTGCAGACGGCGTCGACCCAGTCCTTGTGGGAGCCGGTGTCGGCGTTGTAGGTGATCGTGACCCTGCCGCCGGGCAGACCGCCGCCCTCCTCGATGAGCTGCTTCGCCTCGTCGGGCCGGTACTCGCACCCCTCACCGCACAGTCCCTCCTGGAAGCCGCCGTCCTCGCCGAGGACCGGGGAGGTCCAGTCGGTGGCGGGGGTGCGGGTCTTCGCGAAGATGGTGTCGGTGATCTGCTCGCGGTCGATCGCCATGGACAGGCCCTTGCGGACCTTCTCCGAGCCCGGCTTGTTCCAGTTCCCGTCGTAGTGCGGGAAGGCGAGGGTCTGGATGATGCCGGCGGGGGTGTTGAGGTAGCGGTCGCCCAGGTCGCTCTCGACGTTCCTCAGCTGGGAGGCGGGGACGTCGTCCACCAGGTCGAGGTTCCCGGCGATGAGGTCGGTGTAGGCGGTGTTGTTGTCGGTGTAGACCTTGAGGTCGACACCGCCGTTCTGCGCCGCGTCGTCACCGGGGTACTCCTCCCACGTCCGCAGGGACATCTGCGAACCCCTGGTGTACGTGTCGACCGCGTACGGGCCGTTGCCGACCGGCTTGGCGACCCAGGCGTCGTGGTCGTCGAAGAAGGCCCGGGGCAGCGGGGCGAAGGCGGCGTAGCCGAGGGTGTCGGGGAAGGTCGAGAACTTCTGGGTGAGCTTGACGGTGAAGGTCAGTTCGTCGACCACCTCCAGCCCGGAGAGTGTGTCGGCGCTCTGCTCGCTGCCGTCCTCGGGGTGGGTCCGGTCGTAGCCCTCGATGTAGCCGAAGAAGTAGGCGTTGCGCTGGTTGTTCCGCAGGCTCGCGCCGTAGTTCCAGGCGTCCACGAAGGACCTGGCGGTGACCTTCTCGCCGTTGCTGAAGGTCCAGCCGTCCTTGACCTTGACGGTGAAGTCCTGCGAGTCCGTGGTCTCGATGGACTCGGCGAGCATGTCCTGGGCCTCGCCGGTCTCCGGGTGGTAGCGCTTGAGACCCCGGAAGATCATGTCGAGGACCTTGCCGCCCTGCACCTCGTTGGTGTTGGCCGGCTCCAACGGGTTCTGCGGGTCCCCCCAGGAGGCGCTCAGCACCGCGCCGGCGTCCCCGCTGCCGCCCCCGCCGTTCCCGCCCCCGCAGGCCGTCGCCGCGAGGGCGGCCGCCACCGCGCATCCGGCCCATCTGGCGTGCGTGGCTCCGCGCATGGAGTGCCTCCTCGTACGTACGCAGTGGTGCACTGACGCTTTACGCCAATATCGTCACAAAGAGTGCATCACGCACATGCGCGGGGCCCGTCCGGGCGCGACGTCGGCCGTATGCACCCGTCCGGCGGTGCCCGCACGGGAGGGACGGGGGGAGATGACACGAGGCGGCGTCAGAAGACCGGCACCCGGCACCCCTGTACGGGGTGCCGGGTGCCGGGTGTCGTCAGCGGGCCGGGCCGTCGTCGCGGACGGCGGCCCGGACGTCAGGCCTTCTCGACGGCGGAGTCGGCGGAGTGGACGTCCTCCTCCAGGGCCGCGAGCGCCGGGTCCATGACGACGTCCTCGGTACGGGCCGTGATGGTCGGCTCCTCCGGGAAGTGGCAGGCGGTCAGGTGCCCCGGCCTGCTGCCGGAGATCTGGACCAGCGGCGGCTCCTCGGTCGCGCACTTGTCCTGTGCCTTCCAGCACCGCGTACGGAACCGGCAGCCGGAGGGCGGCGAGATCGGCGAGGGCACGTCGCCCTGCAGGCGGATGCGCTCCCTCTTGTCCACGTCGAGGTCCACCTCGGGCACGGCCGACAGCAACGCGTGCGTGTAGGGGTGCCGGGGCCGGTTGTAGAGCGAGTCGCGGTCCGCGACCTCCACGATCTTGCCCAGGTACATCACCGCGACGCGCTGCGAGAAGTGCCGCACGATCGCCAGGTCGTGGGCGATGAAGACGAACGCGATCCCCATCTCCCGCTGCACCTTCTGCAGCAGGTTGATCACCTGGGCCTGGATCGACACGTCGAGGGCCGAGACCGGCTCGTCGGCGACGATCAGCTTCGGCTCCAGGGCGACGGCACGCGCGACACCGATGCGCTGGCGCTGGCCGCCGGAGAACTCGTGCGGGAAGCGGTTGTAGTGCTCCGGGTTGAGACCGACGATCTCCAGGAGCTCCCGGACCCGCTTCTCGCGTCCGCCGGGCGGGTTGATGCCGTTGATCTCCATCGGACCCGAGATGATCGTGCCCACGGTCTGGCGCGGGTTCAGCGCCGTGTACGGGTCCTGGAAGATCATCTGGATCTCGGACCGGATCGGCGCCAGCTTGGCCCGGCTCGCGTGGCTGATGTCCCGGCCCTTGTACGCGATGGTGCCCTCGGTGGGCTCGTACAGACGGGTCAGCAGCCGGCCGGTGGTCGACTTGCCGCAGCCGGACTCGCCGACGAGGCCGAGGCTCTCCCCGGGGAAGACCTCGAAATCGACGCCGTCGACGGCCTTGACCGCGCCGACGGTACGCCGGATCGGGAAGCCGCCCTTGATCGGGAAGTGCTTCTTCAGGCCCTTGACCTGCAGAAGCGGTGCGGCGTCGCCGTCCCGCTGCTGCGGGACCTCGTCGGCGACCGCCGTGGTCGTCTTGGTTGTGTCGCTCATGGTGATGCCCCAGTCGCCGGTTTCAGCTCAGCCCAGCCGGGGCTGAATCTTGTCGATGAACACCTGCTGCCGCTGTTCCACCGTCAGGTGGCAGGCGGCCGCTCGCCCCGGGGCGAGCTCAGGACGCTCACCCGAGCAACGGCTGCCGGAAACCAGGTCGGTGAAGCCGCACCGCGGGTGGAAAGCGCACCCCGTGGGCGGGTTGAGCAGCGACGGCGGCGAGCCGGGAATCGGCATCAGCGGCTCGTCCACGTCGGAGGTGAGCCGCGGCATCGACCCCAGCAGACCCCAGGTGTACGGGTGCTGGGGGTTCTTGAGCACCTCGCGCACCGTGCCGCGCTCGACGGCCCGGCCGGCGTACATCACCAGGATGTCGTCGGCCATGTTGGCGACCACGCCCAGGTCGTGGGTGATCATGATGATCGCGGAGCCGAACTCCTGCTGGAGGTCCTTGAGCAGGTCGAGGATCTGCGCCTGCACCGTCACGTCGAGCGCCGTGGTCGGCTCGTCGGCGATGAGCAGGTCGGGGTTGCAGGAGAGCGACATGGCGATCATGGCGCGCTGGCGCATACCGCCGGAGAACTGGTGCGGGTAGTCGTCGACCCGCTGCTTCGGGTGCGGGATGCCGACCTTCTCCAGCAGGTCGACGGCGCGCTCCCGGGCGTCCTTCTTGGAGGCGCCGGTGTGCTTCATGAACGGCTCTGCGATCTGGCGGCCGACCGTGTAGTACGGCGACAGCGCGGTGAGCGCGTCCTGGAAGATCATCGCCATCTTCTTGCCGCGCAGCGTCTCCAGCTGCTTCTCGCTGGCGTCGGTCAGCTCCTGACCGTCCAGCCTGATCGACCCCTCGATGGCGGTCTTCCTGCGGTTGTGCAGGCCCAGGACGGCCAGGTTGGTCACCGACTTGCCGGAGCCGGACTCGCCCACGATGCCGAGGGTCCTGCCGCGCTCCAGGCCGAAGGAGAGGCCGTCCACCGCCTTGACGATGCCGTCGTCGGTGGAGAAGTGGACCTTGAGGTCACGCACCGAGAGGAAGGCTTCCCCCGCGGCGGGGGCCGCGTCCTCGTCGGGCTTGGTCAGAGTGGTCACGGTGGTTCTCCTAGGACAGACGCACGCGCGGGTCGATGACGGCGTACAGGGCGTCCACGATCAGGTTGAAGAGGATGATGAGGGACGCGCTGATCAGCATGACGCCCATCAGCATCGGCAGGTCCTTGTTGATGACGGAGTCCAGCGCGAGCCGGCCGAGACCGGCCAGGCCGAAGGTCTTCTCCGTCACCATGCCGCCCGCCAGCAGCGAGGCCAGGTCGATGCCGAGGATGGTGACGATGGGGATGAGGGAGCCGCGCCAGGCGTAGCGCATGAAGACGTAGTTGCCCGACATGCCCTTGGCGCGGGCCGCCTTCACGTGTTCTTCCTGGAGCTGCTCGATCATCGAGGAGCGGCTCATACGCGTGTAGTTGGCGGTGAAGATGGTCGCCATGACGACCCAGGGGATCAGCAGACCCATGAACCAGCCGCCGAGGTCCTCGGAGAACGGCACGTACTTCGGCTTGTCGAGCCAGCCGGTGCTGTAGACGAAGGCGAGCATCACGAGCGGGCCGAGGAAGTAGATCTGCAGCGAGCTGAGGACCAGCGAACCACTGCTGAAGGTCTTGTCCAGCCAGGTGCCGCGGAACTTGGCGGCCAGCAGGCCGGCGCCGAGGCCGACGATGAGGAAGACCACCAGACCGCCGACGGTCAGCGAGAAGGTGAGCGGGAAACGATCCATGATCGTGTCCCAGACGTTCTGGTTGTTGGCGAAGGAGACGCCGAAGCAGGGAGCGTCGCAGTGGCCGACGGCGAAGTCCCGACCGGTGAAGATGCCGGTGAGGAAGATCCAGTACTGGACGGTGACCGGCTTGTCGAGGCCCAGGTTCTTGTGGATGATCTCCAGCGCGTCCGGGGTGCAGTTCTTGCCACAGGCCAGCAGGGCCGGGTCCTGCGGGATCGCGAAGAACATGAAGAACGTGAACGCACTGATCAACAGCAGAATCAGCGCCGCGCCGAATGTCCGGCGAATGAGGAATTGAAGCATGGCAGAAAGCTGCTCTCAGGACGGCGGCAGTCGGTTGGGAGGTCGGGACAGGAACCGGGCCCCGGGGGTGGGCGCTCCGCCGCGCGCCCACCCCCGGTTTCCCTACGAGCCGGCTACTACTTCTTCAGGAAGATCCGGGTGACGTCCACGTAGCTCGAGTCCGAGCTGTAGCGGATGCCGCCGATGTTCGAGCCGAAGATCTGGAAGACCTTGGTGTAGTACATCGGGGCGGCCGGGTTGACCTCGTCCGAGATGTACTCGTTCAGCTCGGCCCAGGCCTTCGTGGCCTCGGTGGTGTCGGTGATCTTCTGGATGCGCGCGATCTCGGAGTTGACGTGGTCGTCGTTGATGTGCGCGTAGTTCGACGCACCGTCCTGGATCTGCGTGCCGTCGTACAGCGGCGGGAAGACGGTGTTCGCGGACGGCCAGTCCTGGCCCCAACCGGTCATGTACAGGTCGAGGCCGTTGTCGACCTTGCCGATCTGCTCGTACCAGGTGGCGGCGTCGATCTCCTTCTTCTGGATGTCGAGACCGATCTTCTCCAGCGCGTCGGCGATCAGCACGGACTGCTGCTGACGGACCGGGCTGTTGGCGTAGGCGTAGACGAGCTTCTTGCCCGCGAAACCGCCTTCGTCGATCAGCTTCTTGGCGGCCGCGATGTCGCCGTTGGGCTTCTTGGCACGGTTGAACGGGTCGTAGGACTCGTCGTAGCCCGGGGTGGTGGGCGACATCAGCGAGTTGGCGACCTCACCGCCGTAGGCGCCACCGTCGGCCTTGAAGACCGAGGAGGAGGGGATGGCCAGGGTGATCGCGTCACGGAGCTTCTTGTCCTTGACGCGGTCCATGTTGAAGTTGAGCTGCCACACGTAGGGCGCGTAGCCCTGGATCGTGCGGTTGTCCATGACCTCCTTGTCGCCCACCACCTTCTGCAGCTGCGTGGTGGCGACCTGACCCGTGAACATCATCGCGTTCTTGGCCTCGCCCTGGTCGGCGAGCAGGGTCTTGGTCTGGTCCTCGTCGTCGTGGTTCATCGAGATGTCGAAACCGTCGACGTACTGGTGACGCACCGAGTCGGACTTCGCGTCCCACTGGTCGTTCTTGACCAGCTTCATGGACTTGCCCGGCTTGAAGTCGGCGATCTTGTACGGGCCCGTGGCGACCGGGTCGGTGTCGTACTTCTCCTTGGTGTCCGACTCCTCGGGCACCACCGCGTAACCGGGCATGGTCAGCAGCTGCGGGAGGTCGGGCTGCGCGTCCTTGAAGTGGAAGACGACCGTCTTGTCGTCCGGCGTCTCCAGGACGTCGTCGGGCAGGTGCTTGCCCTTGAACGGACCCTTGTAGGCGTCGCGGTAGGTGGTACCGGCACCGGACAGCCACTGCTGCAGGTAGGTCGGACCGTCGGTGATGAACGACGCGTACATGCGCTCGATCGAGTGGCGGATGTCCGCCGAGTTGATCGGGTCGCCGTTCTCGTCCTTGAGGTCGTCCTTGAGCGTGTAGGTCCAGGTCTTGCCGCCGTCGGAGACCTTGCCCGCGTCGGTGGCGAGGTCGCCCACGACGGTCAGGTTGCCCTCGTCGTCCTCGTCGTACTGGGTCAGGCCGCGGTAGATCAGGCGGCTGAGCAGCTTGCCGTCCGAGACGTAGATCTGGCCCGGGTCCAGGTGCGAGAAGTCCGACTCCTGGTAGACGACCGCGGTGCCGCCGGGCTTGGCGCCGGGGACCTCGGGGGCCGGACCGGTCGACGCCTCGGCATCGCCGATCTGCACCGGCTTCGACTGGGCGGCGGCGTCCTTCTTCTGCTTGCTGGTGTCCTTGGCCGAGCTGCCGCCGTCGCCACCGCCGCACGCGGTGAGGGTCAGGGCGCCGGCCGCCACCGCGACAATCGCGGCTGTAGCGGTGCGGTTTCGGAAGATGCTCATGGAGTCGAATCCACCTGCCTGTGAGTAGTGAGCGTGGTTGTTACTGGCCGGAAGCGGGCCGGGTGGCACCGAAGCCGACCGGGGCAAGGATGAGGAGTCCCCGGACTCAGCGGCCCGTCTTGGGATCGAACGCGTCCCGCACCGAGTCACCGAGGAGGTTGAAGGCCACAATGAAGGTCACCATGGCCATTCCGGGGAAGAGCATGTAGTACGGGTCCTGTTCGACGATGTCGGCCCCGATGGCGAACATGCGGCCCCAGTCCGGCGTGGGTTCGACGTATCCGACGCCCACGAAAGAGAGGAAGGCGATGCTGAGGATGAGGGACGGCAGCGCGAGGGTCGCCTGGACCAGCACCGGCGTGACGATGTTGGGCAGCAGTTCCTTGCGGATGATCCGCCAGGGCGAGGCCCCGGAGATGCGCGCCGCCTCGATGAACTCCCGGTCGCGCAGCGACAGCGTGGCCGCGCGGACGATCCGGGCCATGCTCATCCAGCCCAGGAACGAGAGCACGATGATGATCGCGCTGGCCCGCACGTAGGTGGGCGTCTCCTCGTCAGGAGCGACGAACACGGTGGTGATGACCGGCATCGCGGCGACGAAGAAGAGCTGGTTGGGCAGGGCCATGAAGAAGTCGGTCACCCGGCCGAGCCAGTAGTCGACCTTGCCGCCGAAATAGCCCCCGACGAGACCGATCAGCACACCGATGAGGGTGACCAGCAGCGCCGCGGCCAGCGCCGTGAACAGCGAGGTCCGGATGCCGTACACCAGCTGCGTGAACACGTCGCGGCCCAGGCCCGGCTCGATGCCGAACCAGAACTCGCCGGTGATGCCGCCGAAGGGCGCCGCCGGCATGGTGAACATGTCCAGGAGGTCCGGGTTCTCCTGTCCGTAGAGCGTGTACGGGTCCTTGCCGTACGCCTTCGAGATCAGCGGCGCCGCTGCCGCGACCGCGAAGAAGAACAGGACGACGAAGGCGGAGACCACTCCGGTGCGGTCGCGCTTGAAGCGCGCCCACATCAGCTGCCCGGGGCTGCGGCCCTCGAGCTTCTTCGGCTCCTGGGCGCCGCCCTGCGGCCCGCTCTCTTTGTCCAAGACGGGAGAGGCCACAGCCCCCTCGATCTCGGTTGGACTCGTCATGATTCGTCCGTTTCACAGGTGTTGGAGGCCGTCGACGGTACACAAGCGGTCCGACGGCCTTCGCACGGCGTACGTCATTGAAGCGCGCGGCTGGATCAGCGACTGGAGGTGAACCCCACCGCCGGGGACCCCGGTCCGCGGCCGGCTCCGGCCGGTCACGGACCGGACAGTCAAGGAAGTTCGCGACGCCGGATCGTTGCCTCGGCCGCGGGAGCGGGAACAGCACTGAACGTACCCACGGGGCCTACACCTGTCATCGGGGACGACGCGACCCATATGGCGCTTGTGGCACCTCGCATGGGTTCCTCCTCATGAATCCACTGGTTCACCGCAAAGGGGAGCACTCGACACGTCTTCGTCCACCGCCCGTCGCCGGTGTCGGAGATCATCAGGTGCCCCCTGGCCCGCGAGCCCGCGCCCTCGACGCGTGACCCGTTCGGCCGAGCTCTACGCGCCTAACTATCTGCCATGCGACAGAGCCGAACCACACCCACGAGGTCTCGGTTCGATCACAGCTGGGCCCTACATCTTCCAAAATCCGGACAAAGGGTTTCGGAAGAGATCCCTGCGAAACGGACTTGTTACACATCTATCGGCGCCAACCGTCCGCATAGCGGACACCTTGCGGGAGAAAAGCCGTTGCGGGAGGCGTGATCGCCGTGCAGGATCCCTCGCAGGGCTGACGTGCACTCAGCATGCCGGGGCGGCAGAGCCGTTGGCCCCGGCCTCGGACCGTGACACTCCGGACGTGAATCGCACCACGCCGGCCGCGACCGCGGTCCGCTCCGGGAGAAGGGTAGTGGGCATCGCCCACTTCAGGGGCACCTCCCGGCCGGATCGAGGGTTATCCCTACCCTCCTCTTCTGCTCCCCTGCGCCGTGACATCGCGCGGTGGCATCGCACCGTGCGGGTGCACACAGCACCGGGCACCCCTGGGAGCAGGGGTGCCCGGTGCTGTGTGCGCGCATGCCCGCGTGCCTGCGCGGGCCGGCGGGTCAGCCGTGCTTGGCGCGGCTCGCGGCGCGGGCGCGCTCGCGGCCGTCCAGGTTCACCTTGCGGATACGGACCGACTCCGGGGTCACCTCGACGCACTCGTCGTCGCGGCAGAACTCCAGGGACTGCTCCAGCGACAGCTTGCGCGGCGGGACGATCGCCTCGAACGAATCCGCCGAGGAGGACCGCATGTTGGTGAGCTTCTTCTCCTTGGTGATGTTGACGTCCATGTCGTCGGCGCGGGAGTTCTCGCCGACGATCATGCCCTCGTACACCTCGGTGCCGGGCTCGACGAACAGCACGCCGCGCTCCTGCAGGTTGGTCATCGCGAACGCGGTGACCGCGCCGGAGCGGTCGGCGACCAGGGAGCCGTTGTTCCGGGTCTGCAGCGGTCCGAACCAGGGCTCGTGGCCCTCGTGGATGGAGTGCGCGATGCCGGTGCCGCGGGTCTGCGTGAGGAACTCGGTACGGAAACCGATCAGACCGCGCGAGGGCACCACGAACTCCAGACGCACCCAGCCGGAGCCGTGGTTCGACATGTTGTCCATCCGGCCCTTGCGGACGCCCATGACCTGCGTGACCGCACCCATGTGCTCCTCGGGCACGTCGATCGTCATGCGCTCGACGGGCTCGTGCACCTTGCCGTCGATCTCGCGGGTGACGACCTGCGGCTTGCCGACGGTCAGCTCGTAGCCCTCCCGGCGCATCTGCTCGACCAGGATCGCCAGAGCCAGCTCGCCGCGGCCCTGCACCTCCCAGGCGTCGGGGCGGCCGGTGTCCAGGACGCGCAGCGACACGTTGCCGATGAGCTCGCGGTCCAGGCGGTCCTTGACCTGGCGGGCGGTGACCTTGCGGTCCTTCACGGCCGCCTTCGCGTCGGCGCCCTTGCCGGTGCCGCCGCGGCCGACCAGCGGCGAGGTGTTGGTGCCGATGGTCATGGAGATCGCGGGCTCGTCCACCGTGATCAGCGGCAGCGGAACCGGGGTCTCCGGGTCGGCCAGGGTCTCGCCGATCATGATCTCCGGGATGCCGGCGACCGCGCAGATGTCACCGGGGCCGGCCTTCTCGGCGGGCTTGCGGGTGAGCGCCTCGGTCATCATCAGCTCGGAGATGCGCACGTTGGACACGGTCCCGTCGCGCTTCATCCACGCGACGGTCTGCCCCTTCTTCAGCTCGCCCTGGTGCACGCGCAGCAGCGCGATCCGGCCGAGGAAGTTGTCGGCGTCGAGGTTGGTCACGTGGGCCTGGAGCGGGGCGCCCTCGTCGTAGGTGGGGGCCGGGATGTGCGACAGGATGGTGGAGAAGAACGGCTCGAGCGAGTCCGAGTCGGCCGGGACCGTGCCGTCCTCCGGCTTGGTCAGCGAGGCGACCCCGTCACGGCCGCAGGCGTAGACGATCGGGAACTCGATCTGCTCCTCGTCGGCGTCCAGGTCGAGGAAGAGGTCGTAGGTCTCGTTGACCACCTCGTCGATACGGGCGTCCGGACGGTCCGTCTTGTTGATGCAGAGGATGATCGGCAGCCGCTGCTGGAGCGCCTTGCGCAGCACGAAGCGGGTCTGCGGCAGCGGGCCCTCGGAGGCGTCGACGAGCAGCACGACACCGTCGACCATCGACAGACCGCGCTCGACCTCGCCACCGAAGTCGGCGTGGCCGGGGGTGTCGATGATGTTGATCGTGATCAGGTCCCCGCCGTCCTTGGGGTGATACTTCACCGCCGTGTTCTTGGCGAGGATCGTGATGCCCTTCTCACGCTCCAGGTCGTTCGAGTCCATCATGCGGTCGTCGACCGAGTCGAGCTGGTGCGCGGCGAAGGCGCCGGCCTGCTTCAGCATGCCGTCGACGATGGTGGTCTTGCCGTGGTCGACGTGGGCGACGATGGCGACGTTGCGGATGTCGTGGCGCGTGGCCATAAAAGGCGTACTCCCGGAATGGTGAGGAATGCCCTGCGCAGACGGCTGCGGTGCGCGGGCCCTGCCGGGCTGGACACGCCGCGGCCACCCCCCATGGTACGGGCCCCCGGCACCGGGGGCTCGCCCTCCTCGTCCGGACCGGCCGCACGGGCCGTCACACGGGTCGTCACACGGGGTGATCAGGACTGATCAGGAATCCGACTCCGGCTCCGATTCGGGGTTCGAGTCCGTCTCCGGCTCCGGGTCCGATTCCGGGTCCGATTCCCGTTCCGCCTCCGATTCCCGTTCCGGCTCCGGATCCCGCTCCGAGGCGGAACCGGAGCCGAAGGGCTCGGGGGCCTCCCCCCACGGTGTGCCGGTCTGGCCCTGCGCTCCCTTCTTCAGGTACCCCATGTCCTCGTAGACCGGGGTACGGAAACCGAACGCGCCGGTGTTGGCCAGGTCCTTGCGGACGGCGGTGAGCTGGGGGCGCTGGTAGAGGGGGATCGAGCCGGCCGCCGCCCAGATACGGGCGTCCGCCTTGCGGAGCAGTTCGGCGCGCTTCGCGTCGTCGAGCGTCGCGAGGGCCTGGTCGAAGAGCTGGTCGACCTGGTCGGTGCCGACGCGGGTGTAGTTCTGCCCGACGTTCAGCGAGCCGTCGGCGGCCGGGACCGGCTTGGCGTAGACGGGGCGGGCGTCGGTGGCGGGGTAGGCGGTCGCGGGCCAGGAGTAGAGGGCGAGGTCGTACTCACCGGAGGCGATGTGGTCCGTGAAATAGCTCTCGTCGTCGACCTCGGTGATCTCCGTACGGATACCGACCCGCTCCAGCATCTTCGCGATCCGGTCCGCCACGGCGCCAAGGACCTCCGAGCCGGGGCCGGAGGGGAGCACGAAGTCGAGCGTGAGTGCCTTGCCGTCCTTGGCGAGCGGGGCGTCCTCCGCCTGGGCGGGGGCGGCGGTGCCCAAGGGGGCGTAGGCGCCGGGGACACCGCCCTGGCTCAGCCGGGTGTGCTGGGTGCCGTCCTGGGCGAGGTGGTCGTCGTCGCCGTTGTTTCCGTCGTCCCCGCCGTCACCCTCGTGGTCCTCGGCGTCCCCCTCCTCGTCCTCGCCCACGATGTACGTGCCGTCGTCGTCGGCGCCGTTCCCGGATTCCTCGTCCTTGCCCTTGTCCTTGTCCTTGTCGGAAGCCTCGTCGGACGATTCCGCCTTCCTGCCCTCTGCCCCGGCGGCCTGCTCGTCCTTCTTCACCGGGCCGCCCGGTACCCAGCCGGCGTCCGCGAGCAGGGCCCTCGCCTCCTTGGCGTTCTGGTCGCCGAGGGCACCGCTGCCGTCGGCGTAGGCGGCCTGCCCGGAGAGCGCGAGGTGGCTGCCGACGGGCTCGGCGGGCAGGCCGAGCGGTTTCAGAACCGCTTCCGCCAGGTCCCGCCGGTCCAGGGCGCGGGCCACGGCGCGGCGGACCCGGTCGTCGGCGAGGGGCCCCTCGGCTCCGTTGAGGGCGAGCTGGGTGTAGGCGGGCTCCAGCGACTTGCGCACCTCGAAACCGCTGAGGGCCCGCTCCTCGCGCGCGAGCTCCGCGGCGGCCTCGCGCTGCTCCGCGCGGGCGGAGGTCTCCTCGTCGGCGGCCTCCTCGTCGAATCCGTTCGCGAGGGCCCGGGAGCGCAGGGCCCCGGCCGCGGACCGCCCGGCTCCGAACCCGGCGGCCTGGGGACCCATCAGGGATGTACCGCCCGCGGCCCCACCACCCCGCGCGCTCGCGCTCCCGCTCGCGTCCGTGTCCTGCGGGCCGGCGGCGGAGAGGCGGCGGGCGGCCGGGGCGTCGATCTCGGCCAGGTCCAGGGTTCCGTCGGTGAGCGCGGCGATCCGTTCGTCGCGGGGGACCTCGCGCAGCACGATCGTGGAGAGCCGGGCCGGCTCGCCCCACCAGCGGGCGTTGCGGGTGAGGGTGACCTCGTCGGTCTTGCGGTCGACCTTCTTCACCTCGAACGGGCCGGCGGTGACCTTCAGCTTCGTGCGGGCCCCGTCGTTGAAGGAGTCCGGGGCGCCCATGACGTCCTTCGGGTAGAGCGGCGCGAACAGCGACTTCCAGTCGGCGTAGGGGCGGCTGAAGGTGACCTTGACCTCCAGGTCGCTCTTGCCGCGCTGGATCTTCTCGATGCGGTCGTAGCCGGCGTTGCGGGCGGTCCAGTAGGCGGAGTCCTTGCCGGACAGGGCCCGCCACTGGGCGGCGAAGTCGGCGGCGCCGATCTCCCGGCCGTCGCTCCAGACGGCCTGCTGGTTGAGCTTGTAGAGGACGACCTGCTTGGGCTCGGTCTCGACGACCTCGGCGGACTCCAGGTAGTCGGGGTTGCGTGCCGGACGCCCCCGGCCGTCCATCCGGTACATCGACGGCAGTACGGCCTGGGCGATCCGGGTGGTGGTGGCGTCGGCGTCCGCCTGGAAGGCGTTCAGGGTCTCCGGGACGGAGTCCACGGCCCAGCGCAGGGTGCCGCCGTCGGCGACCCGCGCGCGGTCGGCGCGGGCGATGTCCCCGCCGGCGAGGGGCCGGCCGGCCGGGTCGTCGTCGGAGCTGCATCCGGCCAGCGCGGGCAGTGCGAGCGCGCCCGCGGTGAGGAGGGCGACCGAGCGCGTGACCGCGCGCGGGCCGACGCCGTCGTGGGACATCTCTGGGTTACCTCCGTGAAGCCGCGGGCGTTACGATCACTTTTGGTGGTATTTGGATTTCATCTGATGTATGCGGCCACTGAAGAGGAAAGGGTTCGGCAACCGGGAGCGACACGACGGCCGTGGACCGGAAGGTCACCCGCACGGCGTACGACACCGCGCGGTGCACCCGTGCGCCTCGGCCAATCGATGCACATCCCTTCACAGCACAAGGTGTGACGCGCAACACTCTCAGGCGCACGAACGTTGCCGCCTTGGGCCTGAAGGACCTGAAGGACCCGCGGGAAGTGAGGGCAAGTCATGTCCGTGCACGACGAACTGGTATCCGTCCAGCGCAGTCTCGACGACCTGATCCGGTCGGTGGGGCGCCTGGAGAAACAGCTCGGCAGCGGCGGCCTGGAGATGCGCCGCGTCCGGGCCGACACCAACCACCTGCGCGAGAGCGTCGCGCTGCTCCGGGAGACGGCCGCCACCACGGTCGGCGTACCGAAGCGGACCGATCTCGTCACCATCTCCGACGCGCCGTACGACCCGTCCCTGTGGGTGGACATCGACGACGAGGGGCTCGGCGCGCGCGACCGTCGCGCCCCCTGATCCCGTTCGAGTCCCCCTCCACCCCGCAGGACCCGCCGCGCCCCCTGACCCCGACCGGAGCGGACAAGTGGCCACTGGTACGGAACCTCCCGCCACAGAACCCCCACCCCGACGTACCGGCGTGAGAACCGGTACCCGCGCCGCGATCGCCGCTCCGCACCTGCGGACCGACCGCTGGTGGCTGGCCCCGGCCGCCACCGCGGCCGGTCTGCTCGCCTTCGTCGTCTACTCGACCTGGCGGGCCCTGTCGAACGCGGACTACTACGCGGCGCCGTACGTCTCACCGTTCTACTCCCCGTGCCTCGCCGAGAACTGCGAGCCGATGCGCGGCGGGCCCAACTGGGAGGTCGTCGGCGGCTGGTGGGGTTTCTCACCGGCGGTCCTCATCCTGATCTTCCCGCTCGGCTTCCGCCTGACCTGCTACTACTACCGCAAGGCCTACTACCGGGGCTTCTGGGCGTCCCCGCCGGCCTGCGCGGTCGCCGAACCGCACAAGAAGTACACCGGGGAGACCCGCTTCCCGCTGATCCTGCAGAACACCCACCGGTACTTCTTCTACGCGGCGCTCCTGGTCGCCCTGGTGCTGACCTACGACACCGCCCTCGCCTTCCGCGACGAGGACTACGCGTGGGGCCACATGGGGTTCGGCACCCTCGTCTTCCTGGTCAACATCGTGCTGATCTGGGCGTACACCCTCTCCTGCCACTCCTGCCGGCACATCGTCGGCGGCAAGCTCAAGCACTTCTCCCGGCATCCCGTGCGCTACCGGATGTGGCAGTGGGTGGGCCGGCTGAACGCCCGGCACATGCAGCTCGCCTGGGCGTCGCTGGTGAGCGTGGCGGTCGCCGACCTCTACGTCTACCTCCTCGCGTCCGGCGCCTTCGACGATCCGCGTTTCTTCTAGGTTTCTTCTAGCTGAGTGGGGACTGCCTGATGCCCGTGGTCGACCGGCAGGAATGGGACGTCGTCGTGGTCGGTGCGGGCGGCGCCGGACTGCGCGCCGCCGTCGAGGCACGCGAGCGGGGCGCCCGTACGGCGGTGATCTGCAAGTCGCTGTTCGGCAAGGCCCACACCGTGATGGCCGAGGGCGGGATCGCCGCCGCCATGGCCAACGTCAACACCGGCGACAACTGGAAGGTCCACTTCCGCGACACCCTGCGCGGCGGGAAGTTCCTCAACCAGTGGCGGATGGCCGAGCTGCACGCCCGGGAGGCGCCGCAGCGGGTGTGGGAGCTGGAGACCTGGGGCGCGCTGTTCGACCGGACGAAGGACGGCCGGATCTCGCAGCGCAACTTCGGCGGCCACGAGTACCCGCGCCTCGCGCACGTCGGCGACCGCACCGGCCTGGAGCTGATCCGCACCCTCCAGCAGAAGATCGTCGCCCTCCAGCAGGAGGACTTCCGGGAGACCGGCGACCACGAGTCCCGGCTGAGGGTCCTCCAGGAGTGCACGGTCACCCGCGTGCTCAAGGACGGCCGTCATGTTTCCGGTGTCTTCGGCTACGAGCGGGAGTCCGGGCGCTTCTTCGTCCTCCGGGCACCCGCCGTGGTCCTCGCCACGGGCGGCATCGGCAAGTCCTTCAAGGTGACGTCGAACTCGTGGGAGTACACCGGCGACGGTCACGCGCTGGCGCTGCTGGCCGGGGCCCCGCTGCTCAACATGGAGTTCGTGCAGTTCCACCCGACGGGCATGGTCTGGCCGCCGTCGGTGAAGGGCATCCTGGTCACGGAGTCGGTGCGCGGCGACGGCGGGGTGCTGCGCAACTCCGACGGCAAGCGGTTCATGTTCGACTACGTGCCGGACGTCTTCAAGGAGAAGTACGCCGAGTCCGAGGAGGAGGGCGACCGCTGGTACGACGACCCGGACCACCACCGCCGTCCCCCCGAACTGCTCCCCCGCGACGAGGTCGCCCGCGCGATCAACGCCGAGGTGAAGGCGGGCCGCGGCTCCCCGCACGGCGGGGTCTTCCTGGACGTGTCCACCCGGATGCCGGCCGAGGTCATCAGACGCCGGCTGCCGTCGATGTACCACCAGTTCAAGGAGCTGGCGGACGTCGACATCACGGCGGAGGCGATGGAGGTCGGGCCCACCTGCCACTACGTGATGGGCGGCATCGCCGTCGACTCGGACACGGCGGCGGCGCGCGGGGTGCCGGGGCTGTTCGCGGCCGGCGAGGTGGCCGGCGGCATGCACGGCTCCAACCGGCTGGGCGGCAACTCCCTCTCCGACCTGCTGGTGTTCGGTCGTCGGGCGGGCCGGCACGCGGCCGAGCACGCGGTGGGACACGGGTGGGAGCGGGGGCGGGAACGGCCCCGGGTGGACGACGTCCAGGTGGACGCCGCCGCCGCGGAGGCACTGCGGCCGTTCTCCGCGGAGGGCGGGGAACCCGACGAGGGGCCGCCGGAGAACCCGTACACCCTGCACCAGGAACTCCAGCAGACGATGAACGACCTGGTCGGCATCATCCGCCGCGAGCACGAGATGGAGCAGGCCCTGGAGAAGCTCGCCGCGCTGCGGGTACGGGCCCGCCGGGCCGGGGTCGAGGGGCACCGGCAGTTCAACCCGGGCTGGCACCTCGCCCTGGACCTCAGGAACATGCTGCTGGTCAGCGAGTGCGTGGCCCGGGCGGCGCTGGAGCGCACCGAGTCGCGCGGCGGCCACACCCGTGAGGACCACGCGGCGATGGAACGCACCTGGCGCAACGTCAACCTGCTGTGCACGCTCACCGACCCCACGGGCGGTCTCGCGGCCACCGGCAGCGTGCGCGGCCAGATCACCCTCACCCGTGAGACCACCGAACCCATCCGCCCCGACCTGCTCGCCCTCTTCGAGAAGGAGGAGCTGGTCAAGTACCTCACCGAAGAGGAGCTGTACGAGTGAGCAGCTATGAGGCCCGCTTCAAGGTGTGGCGGGGGGACGTGCGGGGCGGCGGCCTGGAGGACTTCCGGGTGGAGGTGCACGACGGCGAGGTGGTCCTCGACATCGTGCACCGGCTGCAGGCCACCCAGGCCCCCGACCTCGCCGTCCGCTGGAACTGCAAGGCGGGCAAGTGCGGTTCGTGCTCGGCGGAGATCAACGGCCGCCCGCGGCTGCTGTGCATGACCCGGATGTCGGTCTTCACGCGGGACGAGACGATCACCGTGACGCCGCTGCGGGCCTTCCCGGTGATCCGCGATCTCGTGACGGACGTCGGCTTCAACTACACCAAGGCGAGGGAGGTCCCGGCCTTCGTACCGCCGGAGGGGGTCGGGCCCGGCGAGTACCGGATGACACAGGAGGACGTGGAGCGGTCGCAGGAGTTCCGCAAGTGCATCGAGTGCTTCCTGTGCCAGGACATCTGCCATGTCGTCCGCGACCACGAGGAGAACAAGCAGGCCTTCGCCGGACCGCGGTTCCTGATGCGGGTGGCGGAGCTGGACATGCATCCGCTGGACGCGGCCGGCGCCTCGGGCCTGGACCGGGGACGCGCGGCGCAGGACGAGCACGGGCTCGGTTACTGCAACATCACCAAGTGCTGCACCGAGGTGTGCCCCGAGGGCATCAGGATCACGGACAACGCACTGATCCCGCTGAAGGAACGGGCGGTGGACCGCAAGTACGACCCGCTCGTCTGGCTCGGGAACAGGATCCGGCGCCGGTCGGCCCCGTCCTGACGCCGGGCGCTCCCGGCGCCCCGGCCGGGACCCGGGACACGGGCAGGGCCCGGGACACCGGCAGGACCCGGGCCACCGGCAGGGCCCGGAGGCCCCGAGGCCCGGGAAGCCAGAAGACCCGGGACCTCAGAGAGCCCGGGATCCCAAGGCCCGAGAGCCCAGGACCTCGCGGCTCGGAAACCCCGGACCCGAGAACCCAGAGAGCCCGGGGACTCAGAAGGCCCTGAGGCCCGAGCTCGGGGCCCGGGACCTCAGAGAACTCCGGGCCCGGGAACCCAGAAGGCCCGGGATCCCAAGGCCCGAGAGCCCGGGACCTCAGAGGGCTCGGGGCCCGGGGTCACGCCGCCCTCAGATAGCCCGAGTGCGCCACCTGGCCGAGGAAGGTCAGCCGGGTGTCGGTGGCCATGTGCTTCTCATAGGCCTCCTTGATCCCCGGCCACTTCGGGTGCCCGAAGTCGTCCAGGACGACGATGCCGCCGGGCGCCACGATCCGCTCGGCCCACTCCAGGTCCGCGGCGACACCGGCGGCCGAGTGGTCGCCGTCCACGATGATCACACCGTAGGAACGGTCGGAGACCAGGGCCCGTACCCCGGGGTCCTCGGAGAAGCCCTGCTGGATCCGGGTCGCCGCACCGGCGGCGCCCATCATGGCCAGGTTGGCGCGCACGGCCGCTTCGCGCACCGGGGTGCCGGAGGCGTCGTCCGTCATGGAGGCGCCGGGCTGGAGCTGTGTCCCCGCGAGCGGGTCGACGATGGTCAGCCTCGGATCGCGTCCGGCGCGCTCCATCATCCGGATCAGACCCGCGCCGAACATGCCGTACAGCGTGCCGATCTCGAGGATCTCGTCGTTCGGCGGATCGAGCAGGGGCACGGCGGACAGCTTGCCGCAGATGTTCATGGTGCCGCCGGCGATCCGGCCGACGCCGAGCGCCTCCAGGGCGACGAGCAGCCGGAAGGCCTGGGCCATGTTGCGTTCCGCGCCCTCGCGGTCCCCGGTGACCCGGGTCAGCTCCTCGATGCTCCGCTCCAGGTGGGAGGCGGAGGGAAGGCGGGACGCGCCGCGCCCTGTCCCGTCGAAGAGGAGCTCGAGGGGGCGCTGGCGGTTGCGCAGCGTTCTGAGCTCCTGGCGCAACGGTTCGCCCGCGGTGTCCGCGAGGGCCCGTCTGATCTGCCGCTGGATGCGCTGGTCGATCAGTTCGACGACCGGACGCAGGCCGCGCCGGGCGGCCTTGCTGGTGAGGAGAGCTCGCATGGGTCGGTGATCCTCGCTGGGGTGGGAGGTGCCACCGACCGTAGAGGGCCGACCGGTCGCTCACATAGGACCCTGCCACCGCGCCGCGAAAATCTCTCGGTGACGACGCCCCGCCGTCATGGAGTGTTCACCCGCTCTTCCCGGTGAGCGGACCGGCCCCGGCTCGGCCGGGCCCGGCTCGGCCGGGCCCGGCCCGCCGGCCGAGGTGCCGGAGGAGGCTCAGAAGAGGCTCAGGAGGGCCTCCGCCGGGTCGGTGAGGGTGGTGTCGGCGCCGGGGAGGGGGAGTTCGAACCAGACGGTCTTGCCGCGGGGGGTGCGGCGGGAGCCCCAGGCCGCGCTGAGCAGGCCGACGAGCTGGAGGCCGCGGCCACCCTCGTCGGTGTCGCGGGCGCGGCGGCGGCGCGGCTGGACCAGGCCGGCGTCCCAGACCTCGCAGACCAGGGTGCGGTCGAGCAGGAGACGGAGCCTGATCTCGCCCTCGCCGTACCGCAGGGCGTTGGTGACCAGCTCGCTGACCAGGAGTTCCGTGGTGTCGACGAGGGGTTCCAGGTCCCAGGCGAGCAGTTGTGTACGGGCATACTCGCGGGCGCGGCCCACGCTGCGGGGTTCGCGCGGCAGCGCCCAGTCGCCCACGGAGTCGGCGGGCAGTCCCTGGACACGTGCCATCAGCAGCGCGATGTCGTCCTCGCCGTGGTGGGTGTCGAGGGTGTTGAGGACGTGGTCGCAGACGTCCTCCAGGTTCCGGGTGTCGGCGCGCGGCGGCGCGGAGCCGTCGTGGGGGTCGTCGTCCGACGGCCGGACGGGGTCGGTGAGCGCGCCCACGAAGGCCTGGAGGCCCTCGTCGAGGGGATGGTCGCGGCTCTCGACCAGTCCGTCCGTGTAGAGCGCGAGCAGGGCGCCCTCGGGCAGCTCGACCTCGACCTCCTCGAAGGGTTCCCCTCCGACGCCGAGCGGCAGGCCCGGCGGCACGTCCAGCATCAGCGCGGGCTCGCCGGGTTCGACCAGGAGGGGCGGCAGGTGGCCCGCGTTGGCGAAGGTGCACCTGCGGGTCACCGAGTCGTACACGGCGTAGACGCACGTCGCCAGGTAGACCTCGGAGAGGTCGGCCTCCTGGGGGCGGCGGGCGGCCCGGGTCGCCTGCTGCACGCCTCCCGGGGCGCCGAGGCCCCGGGCGATCTCGTCCAACTGGGAGAGGACCTCCGCGGGTTCGAGGTCGAGCTGGGCCAGGGTGCGGACGGCGGTGCGCAGTTCGCCCATCGCCACCGCGGCGCGCAGGCCCCGCCCCATCACGTCCCCGACGACCAGCGCGGTGCGGTGGCCGGGCAGTTCGATGACGTCGAACCAGTCGCCGCCGACCTCGCTGGGGCGGCTGGTGGCCGGGCTGCCGGGCAGGTACCGGCAGGCGATGTCGAGGCCGGAGGCTTCCGGGTCGCCGGGCGGGAGCAGGGACCGCTGCAGTATCAGGGCGCGTTCGTGCTCGCGCCGGTAGAGGCGGGCGTTGTCGATGCAGACGGCGGCGCGCGCGGCCAGCTCCACCGCGAGTTCCCGGTCGCGGTCCCCGAACGGCTCGCTGCCCTTGGTCCGGGCGAACTGGGCGAGACCGACCACCGTGTCGTGGGCGACCATCGGCACGGCGAGCGTGGACCGCACCAGCCCGCCGTCCTCACCCGGCAGGGTCCGCGGGCGGGCGGTGCGCAGGGCGTCCGCGCACGGCGAGTTGAACGCGTAGTGGTGGACGGCGCCGAGTTCGACGGGCTCGCCGGTGACGCTGAACGGCGCTTCGGAGACGGCGCTGGCGAAGGCGACGCGGCGCACCTCCGCGCTGCCGTCGGCGAGGCCCGGCGGGGTCTCGTCGCCGGCCAGCAGCCCCTGGTAGAGGTCGACGGTGGCCAGGTCGCAGAATCCGGGGACGGCCACGTCGAGGAGTTCGCGGGCCGTGGTCTCCAGGTCCAGGGAGTTGCCGATCCGGGCGCCCGCCTCGTTGAGCAGCGCGAGATTGCGCCGCGCGGCGGCGGCCTCCCGGGCGGCGGCGCGGCGGGCGGTGATGTCCGTCCCCAGCCAGGCGATGCCGATGGGGCGGCCGCTGCCGCTGTGCACGCGGTACAGGTTGATGGACCAGTGACGGCGCCCGGCGGAGCCCGGTACGAAACCCGTGACGTGCATGTCCGTGATGGACTGGCCGGTGTCCAGCACCCTGCGCATGGTCGCGTCGACCCGCTCGGCCTCACCGCGCGGCAGATAGCTCTGGACGTCCCTGCCCCGGTGGTCGTCGGGCGTACCGCCGAAGATGGACGCGAACCGCTCGTTGGCGCGGCGAACCCGCAGGTCGGGGTCGATCAGCAGAAAACCGAAAGGAGATTGGCCGAAAATGGCCTGCGAAGCGGCGAGGTCGGTCTCGATGCTGCGCAGGGTGCGCACGTCGACGACGATGCAGACGGCCGCCTTCTCCCCCTCCTCGGTGCGCGTCGGCATGACGTAGACCTCGGCGAGGGCCTCGCCCCCGGGCTCGCCGCTCTCCCCCGTGTCGGGGAGCCGGAAGGGCACGACCCCGGTCCACTCCCGGCCGTCGAGGATCTCGGCCATCTTGCGCTGGCCCTGCTCGCGCCGGTCCGGGTCGACGAAGACCGCGATGGGGTCCGCCCCGACCGCCCGCCGTGCCGGGATGCCGAAGATCTGCTCGGCGCGCAGGCTCCACTGGTCGACCAGTCCGTCGGGGCCGATGGAGAAGGACGCGACCTCGATGTAGTCGTACATGGAGCCGGGAGGACTGACCTGCCACGTCCCGCCCGCGGACGGGACGTCACCGGCGGGCAGGAGGTCTCCGAGAGGAGCGGGGCAGGAGGCATCGCCGGAGGAGAGGCCGTCCTCGGCCCCGGCCCTCGCGCCGCCCGACGGGTCCTCGGACTCCGTGGCCTTCGCTGGTATCTCGCTCACGCGAACCGTCCCCTCCAGCTCACCGCGTCCGGCACCGGTCACCGGGGGCGGCTGCCCGCAGTATCCAGCACTACGGCGCCGCACAACACGGTGTTCACGATCACAGCACGGCCCCGATGCTTTTCGGTCCGGTCTGTGAGAACACTCCCCGTCTTCTAACCAGCGGACACGTCATCGAACCCCCTTCTTCGACAACCGTCGGGGGCCTGAACCGGCCGCCCGGCGGAAGGCCCCGTGCGGACACCGGCGAGGAGCGGTGCAGCGGCTGTTTTCAGCCGGGGGCGAACGCTCATTTCGGCACGACGAGTTCGAACCACACGGTCTTGCCGACGTCGCCGGACCAGGTGCCCCAGCGGCGGGCGGTACGGGCGAGGAGCTGCAGTCCGCGCCCGCCCTCGTCCTCGGGCCGGGCGAACCGCTCGTACGGAAGGCCCGGCAGCGGGTCCGAGACCTCCACCCGCAGGACCCCGTCGAGGCCGGAGGGACGCAGCAGGCGGACGCCGATGGGGCCGGTGGCGTGCCGGAGTGCGTTGGTGACCAGTTCACTGACCAGCAGGGCCGCTTGGTCGTCGACGCAGTCGAGGCCCCAGCCGTGCAACTGGGCCCGGACCGTGGAGCGCGCCGCACCCGCGGCGCCCGGGTCCGCGGGGAAGGTCCAGGTGACGTGGTCGCCCTCGGTGTCGGCCACCGGATCACCTCCGTCCCTCACCGGCGGCCGGTGCACCGCCCGTGCTCCGCTCCACAGACCCCTCGGCCCCTGTAGGACCCAATGGGTCGGACCCTGTAGGACCAATGGGCTCATACCCGGCATCGGCGGTCGAATACCGTCTTCGACGCCACGTCATGACACACGGGACGGTGATGCGGAACGCGGCGCGCGCACCCGTCCGCCGCGGCGCGTGCGTCACCCGCCCCGCGCGGTGAGGTCCAGATGGGCGAGCAGGTCGCGGACGGCCGGCACGTCGTGGTCCAGCCAGTCGACGTCCCAGATCTGCGCGGGAGTCAGCCAGCGCAGCCGGTCGTGGTCCTCGAGGGGCTCGGGGGCGGCGGACCCCGGGCGCAGGCGGGCGGTCCACACCCGCATCACGTACGGCGCCCTCAGCGCCCACTCCCCCGGCACGCGCTCTTCGGCCTCGGCGTCCACACCGAGTTCCTCACGCAACTCCCGCACGACAGCAACGTCTTCGGCCTCATCCGGCTCGACCTTGCCACCCGGCAGCTCCCAGCGCCCGGCCAGGTCGGCGGGGGCGCTGCGGCGGGCGGCGAGCAGCCGTCCCCCGTGCCACAGGGCCGCACCGACCACCACGATCCGCTCGCTCATGCGCCGGAGCCTACGGCAGACCCGGGGGCCTGCCCCGAACGTGACGGGACGGAGGCGGGGGCGGACCGCGTCGTGGTGGGGTCCGTGGGAGACCGGCGGGAGATCACTCGGAGGGTGTCGCGGTGCGCCCCGTGTGCTCGACCCAGTACAGCTGCTTGTGCCCGCGGCCGTCGAGACTGTCCGCGATCTTCTGCGCCTCGGCGCGGGTCGCGTACCGGCCCACGCGATAGCGGTTGCCGTTGTCGTCCTGTCGCACCACGAGCCAGGGAAGCGTGGCCGTGCCGTCGTTCATCGCGCCCCTCCGCTCCCCGTCCGCGACCTGCGCCGCGCCCTGCCCGGTAAGGAATCCCCAGTCCGCATATGCCCGACCCTACGCCTTGCCTTCACTCAGCGAACATGGGTTTGCACGAAGAGGCACGCAACCGGCCAGTACGCAGGGGGCGCATCGCGACGAATGCGCCGTGGGTGAATTCGACGCATCCGGTCAGGGGCGTGCCGCCTCCGCGCCTGCCGCCGGGGGGTCACCTGCGAGAACGGCCAGATTCGTGCGGCGCCCGAACGGGCACGCCACTGCCCGTCGGGAGGAGCGCGCGCCCGGACGGGGCGCAGAGGGAGTGTGCCGGGGGCGCCGGCGGCTCGGGGTCGCGGTCCGTGACGACCGCCGGCCCGGCTACTTCACCGGGAGGTGGTACGCGACCCGGTACCGGTCGGCGGGGATCACCACGTCGGCCGTCTCGACCGGGCGGCCCGAGGCGTAGTACGTGCGCCGGACGACCAGGACGACGTGGCCGGGAACGCCGCCGAGCAGCACCAGCTCCTCGGCGAGGCCGGGGCGGGCGCCGACCTCCTCGGTCACGTTGTCCACGATCACGTCGATGGCGCGCATGCGCTCGACCACGCCCATGCCGCCGAGGGGACCCTCCTCGGGCAGCATCACGGGCGTCCGGCCGGTCAGGGCGAGCGGCTCCCAGGAGGTGGAGAGCATCATCGGCTCGCCGGCCTCCCGGAAGAGGTACCGGGTGCGCATCACCCTGTCCCCCGGCTCGACCCCGAGCCGCTCGGCGACGTCCCCGCAGGCATCGGCCTGCTCGCTGCTCGACTCCCAGGTGCCGCGCACGTCCCCGTCCGCCTGCTCCTGCCGGAACGGGGTGGCGCCACGCTCCGGGCGGAACCCGGAACGGGCCACGCGCCGGGGCACCGGCCGCTCACGGACGTAGGTCCCCGAACCGGAGCGGCCCTCGACGAGGCCCTCCGCCATGAGCACCTTGCGCGCCTCCAGCGCGACCGTGTCGGAGACGCCGTACTCCTCGCGGATCCGCGCCTGGGACGGAAGGCGGGTGTGCGGGGGCAGCCGACCGTCGACGATCTTCTTGCGGAGATCACCCGCGACGCGCAGATATGCCGGCTGCTCACCGAATGTCACTGGCCGCTCCCATCAGGTCGTACGGACGGCGACAGCGTGGCAACCGTACGTTGCACCAGGCAAGCGAAGGCCAGAGAATCACTCGATGTGATGACGTACCCCCGCGGGGGTCTTCACGCAGGCACTTTCTCCCCGTTATAGCGGCCCTCACACCTCGATGCGGTCCTCGTCGGCCCTCCCGTCCCCGGCCCCGTCCCCGCCGTCGTCCCCGTCGAACACGGGCGGGGTGGTGGCCAGGTCCAGGGCTTCGCGTGCGGGGACCGACTGCTCGGGGTCGATGAGTTCCCAGCCCCTGTCGTAGTGCGCGTAGAAGGTGTCCACGTCGTCCGCCTCGGCGGCCTTCGCCCATGCGGCCTCGGCCTTCTCGAGGACACCGACGAGATCCGCCACGGGCTCCTCGGCGGCGGCCGGCCACGCGTGGTCCCGCAGCATCCCGCTCTGCCCGGCGAGCGCCTCGGAGATCTCCCGGGCCCATTCCCGGTGGCCGGGCAGGTCGTCCTCGACGGCCTCCGACCCGGGGGCCCGGTCCAGCGCCGCGTTGATGACGTGCGTGCTCTTCAGGTAGACCACCTGGTCCGCGTCGAGCGTGGTCTCGTCCCGGCGCAGCGAACCGGTGAGGGTGCCGTTCTCGTCCTGGTTGCCGAACACGCAGGTGATGACGCGGTCGCCGTGGTCCCAGCTGTCCCTGGACGGGGTCAGGTGGTACACGTCCACGTCGGCCGGCAGGGCCCAGCCGTCCATGGCGTAGGCGTCCTCGAGGCCGTAGCACCGTTCGTCGGCGGTGTCGAAGAGGCTGTCGTCGCCCGGGTAGGGGCCGTCGGGCAGACGGACGGTGCCGAAGACCTCCCCGTCGTGCTCCCCCTCGCACGGCACCCGGTCGGCCTCGGTCGCCCAGCCCACCAGTCCTCCGGGCGAGTCGAAGCAGTCGCCGTCGGCGAGGGCGTGGACCCCGGTGCCGTCCGTCACGGAGACCTCGTCGAGCTCGTCCCAGAAGACGGCGAGGAGCGCGGTGAGCACGACCCACGCCACCAGCGACACGGAGGACATCACGATCCCGCCGATCGCCATGCCCCGGCCCTGCTCCCCCCGACGCCGGATCTGCCCCAGCGCGACGATCCCCAGCACGAGCCCGACGACCGGCACGAACCACAGCAGGCCGAGGACGAGCGAGGCGATGGCGAGCCCGTTGAAGCGGGGCGGAGGCCGGTGCCCGTACGGGTTCTGGGGGAACGGCGGTGGCGCGTACGGCCCTTGGGGCCGGGGAGCGGGGTACTGCCCCTGCGGGTGCTGCTCCGGGGCGCCCCCGGGCTGCCGGGGCCCGGAGGGCGGGGGTATGGACACGAGTGCCGTGCTCCTGGTTCTGCCGTGCTGCTGCGGGGACGTGGTGCGTGCGCCGGCGCGGACCGCCGCCCGGGGCACATGGCTCCGCGCATCGTAAGCGTGCCGTCGGACAGGGCCGTTGAGGGCACCCCCTGTTCGAGCCGCCCGCGCCGGGCGGGGCGCCCCGCCCCCGTCCCCACGCCACGCCCCCGTGGCGGAGGGCCGGACCGGTGGTCCGGAGCCCGCTCACGGGGGCGAGGACGGGGGGCGGCGTCCCGGGCACCTGCCCGCGGATCCGGTCCCGTCGGATCAGAACTGCAGGGCCCAGCCGTTCAGCCGGCCCGTGTCGTACGTGTAGTTGTCGCTGACGCGCAGCTTCCAGGTGCCGTTCGCGGTCTCCGAGGAGGCGTCGACCGTGTACGTGGTGTCGATGTTGTCCGCGCTGCCGCCGGTGCCGTACGCCTTCAGCGTGTACGCCGTGCCGTCGGGGGCGATCAGCTGGACCCGGAGGTCGCCGATGTAGGTGTGGGTGATGTCCACCTCGACGGCCAGGTCGGAGGGCGCGTTGCCCGGGACACCGGAGACGGTCACCGAGGTCTCGACGGTGGAGTTGTCGGCGATGTTGACGCCCTGGGTGCTCTCGAAGCGGTCACCGGGGGGCGGCGGGGTGGTGCCGCCCTCCCCGACCCTCAGCAGGCGGTTGGGTGAACCGCTGCCCGGGTTGCCGACGACACCGCTGGTGGCGGCGGAGGTCAGCGCGGAGGAGACCTGGGCGGGGGTGGCCGAGGGGTTGTCGGCCAGGTGGAGTGCGGCCGCTCCGGCGACGTGCGGGCTCGCCATGGACGTGCCGGAGATGGTGTTGGTGGCCGAGTCGCCGGTGTGCCAGCCCGAGGTGATGGAGGAGCCCGGGGCGAAGATGTCCAGGACCGAACCGTAGTTGGAGTAGCCGGCGCGGGCGTCGCTGGAGGTGGTGGCGCCGACGGTGATCGCCTCGGTCACCCGGGCCGGGGACTTGGTGGAGGCGTTGGTGGACTCGTTGCCCGCGGCGACGACGAAGGTGATGCCGGCGTTGATCGCGTTGCGCACGGCCGCGTCGAGGGCGCTGTCGGCACCGCCGCCGAGGGACATGTTGGCGACGGCCGGCTTGACCGCGTTCCGCGCCACCCAGTCGATGCCGGCCACGACCCCGGCGGTGGTGCCGGAGCCCGCGTTGTTCAGCACGCGGACGCCCACGATGTCGGCCTTCTTGGCCACACCGTGGGCGCTGCCCGCGACGGTGCCCGCGACGTGGGTGCCGTGGCCGTTGCCGTCCTGGGCCACGTTGTCGTTGTCGACGGCGTCGTAGCCGTTACGGGCGCGGCCGCCGAAGTCGCTGTGCGAGATGCGGACACCGGTGTCGATGATGTACGCCGTCACCCCCTCGCCGGCCGAGTCCGGGTAGGTGTACGAGTTGTTCAGCGGCAGGTTCGCCTGGTCGATGCGGTCCAGTCCCCAGGAGGGCGGGTTGGTCTGGGTGCCGGTGGTGCGGAACGTGCGGTTCTGGACCACCGAGGCGACGGCCGGGTCGGCGGCGAGACGTTTCGCCTCGGCCTCGGAGGCCTCGACCTCGTAGCCGTTGAGCGCCTTGGTGTAGGTCCGCTCGATCTCGGCGCCGTACTTCTTGGCCACCGCGCGGCCCTCGGCGGAGCCGGACTTCGCCTCGTCCGCCTTCAGGGTCACGATGAAGCTGTCGCTGACGGCGTTCGCAGCGCCCTCGTACTGGATGTGGCCTTCGGCGGCGGCCGGGGCAGCGCCGGCGGGGAGCGCGGAGACGAGGCCTGCCACGAGTGCCGCGCTGGTCGCGACGCCGAGGGTGGCCAGTCTTCGGTGGGGGTGACGCATCAACGCCATGTGAGGGTTCCTCCTCAGTCGGGGTGCGTTGCTGTGGGGGTCGGTGCTGGTGACACACGTGCCGCTGGTGTGGCGTAGCCGGTCACGAGTGACGTGAACATGTCAATGATCACTGCCGGACCGACTGCGGGCGTCAGCCGAAAGATTGAGGGTTCCACAGGAATTGCACAAGAGGGCCCGCACGAACGAAACACCACCGCCATGCAGCCGACATGTTCGGCGGCCCGCCGCCCGGACTGCCGGGCGGTGCCGGACCACGCCGCCGGGAGGGGCACGACGACGCGGCCGCCGGGTGCGCGGGGCCCCGGCGGCGCGGTGACGGCACGTCAGCGGCTGCTGCGCCGGCCCGCTTCGTGGCCACGGGCGGGGCCCGGCCCGGCGGCGTCCGCCTCCGTGAGCGTCGTGAACGGCAGCACGAGCCGGGACGGGTGGACGCCGCCGCCCGGCGAGATGCGCTCCCCGCCCCTGACGAGCAGGGTGGGCTCCGTCCCGCCAAAGATGACGGCGCTCGCGGCCGCCGTCGCCCTCGCCTCGCCCGCCGGGGCCCCAGGTGCCGGCCCCGGCGGGCGAGGTGTCCGTCCACGTGGGCCCGCCGCGAGCGGAGCATCGGTGCGTCGGTCTCGTGGATCATTACCTGTGCGCGCCGGCCGGCGAGCTCCCCCAGGGCGTGCGCCCCGCCGACGTGGTCGATGCGACCGCGGGCCGGCGGGATCCGGCGCACGGGCCCTCCCGCGCGGGCCCTTCGGAGATCACCGAGGCCGGGCCCGGCCCTGCGCAGGGGGCCGAACGCGCGGGTGCGCTCATCGTCCTCCGACGACCTCAAGGACACGGGCACGGCCGGCTCCCCGAGCCGGGCCCGTCCGGCGGACAGGTCCCGGACGCGGGGCCGTGCGTACCGGGCCCTCTCGCCCCAGGCGGACGGACCCCGCCGGCCACCTCCGGGACGGCGGCCGAGCGGCTGTCGTCACCGGCCGCTCACCGCCGGGAAGGCGGATCGGACGGAAGGGCGGCGGGGGCGGCGGCGCCGTCCGCCTTGGCGGCGTCGGCGACGGCCTCGGCGGCCGCCTCCGCCGCCTGCGCCGTGTCGCTGGCGGCCTGGGCGGCCATGCCGTCGTCCCGCCGCTCCCGGGTGGCCGACGACTTGGGCAGCTCCTCGCTGAAGGCCCGCGACACGCCTTGGAGCGCGGAGGTGATCTCACTGGGGATGACCCAGAAGTTGTTGCCCGAGCCCTGGGCCAGCTGCGGCAGCGTCTGGAGGTACTGGTAGGCGAGCAGCTTGGGGTCGGGGTCGTTGCGGTGCACGGCCTGGAACACCTCGTCGATGGCCCGGGACTGGCCCTCCGCCTGGAGGATCGCGGCGGTACGGTTGCCCTCGGCCCGCAGGACGGCGGCCTGCTTGTCGCCTTCGGCGGTGAGGATCTGCGACTGGCGCTGTCCCTCGGCCCCGAGGATCGCGGCCCGCTTGTCCCGCTCGGCCCGCATCTGCTTCTGCATCGCGTCCTTGATGGTCTGCGGCGGGTCGATGGCCTTGATCTCCACCCGGTTGACCCGCAGCCCCCACTTGCCGGTGGCCTCGTCCAGCACTCCACGGAGCTGGCTGTTGATGGTGTCCCGTGAGGTGAGCGTCTTCTCCAGGTCCATGGAGCCCACGACGTTGCGCAGGGTGGTGACGGTCAGCTGCTCGACGGCCTGGAGGAAACTCGCGATCTCGTAGAAGGCCGCCCGCGGATCGGTGACCTGGAAGTACAGGACGGTGTCGATCTCGACGACCAGGTTGTCCTCGGTGATGACCGGCTGCGGTTTGAAGGAGACGACCTGCTCCCGCAGATCGATCACCGGATGGACGCGGTCGATGTAGGGAATGACGAGATTGAGGCCGGGATTCAGCGTGCGATGGTAACGGCCGAGCCGTTCGACATTACGAGCGCGCGCCTGGGGAACGATACGCACCGTCCGCACCACGGTGAAGATCGCGAAAAGCGCGACGATCAGGCCTGCGATGAGAAACGCCGAGGTTTCCATGGTTTCAGTCCCGGGGGTAGACGTACGCGGTGGCACCACTGATCTCAATGACGTCGACGGTCGCCCCGGGAGGGATCACCAGAGTCTCGTCGTATGCGCGGGCCGTCCACTCCTCACCCTCGATACGCACCCTGCCGCCCAGGCCCGTCACCTCCGTGACGACCGAGGCGGCCTTGCCCACCAGCGCTTCCACACCGAATCGCGCCGTTTGCGGCCGGCGCATCCGGCGCACCGCGACGGGGCGCACGAAGACCACGGTGGCGACGGCGACGACGGAGAAGACCAGGAACTGGAAAGGAACCGGCAGCCCGATCGCGGCGGTCCCCGCCGTGACCAGCGCGGCGGCACTCAGCATTCCGAGCGCGGCGGTGAGCGTGAAGATCTCCGCCACCGCCAGCACAGCGGCGACGATGAGCCAAATCAGCCATGGATCCATTGCGCACCTCTTCCGAACGGCGCGGAGACAAAGGACCGGACCTCACCATTGGACCCCAATGAGGGACGGCCCCGATACCCCCTGGACTCCCCCGGTCGCGGCGAAGAAACACGCCATGACCGCCGTGAGCAAGAATCCCGGGGTTTGCTTCCACTTTACCCGTTCGCGGGGCGAAGACGCCGCGGTGTGCCGACCGGGCGACCGGCTGGCCGGGGCAGCCTGTGGGCGGCGCACCGCCCGCCACGTGCCGTTCGGCTCACGGCTCGGTTCGGGCCTGTGTGCCGTTCGGCTCCAGCTGCCGGATGCGCCCGTCGAGTTCGCTCCGGTAGAAGTCGATGAAGCCGTCGGGGTCGGGACCGGCGTTCTGCATGACCAGCCTGTCGAAGCCCGCGTCGACGAACGGCTGCGCCACCTCGAGGTACCGGGCGGGGTCCGCGCCGCAGGCGAACTTCTCCAGGACGTCCTCCTCGCGCACGGTGGTGGTGGCCGCCTCGAAGTTGACCGGATTGGGCAGCTCGCTCATGACCTTCCACCCGGTCAGGGCCCATCGCGAGGTCTCCAGGGCGGCCTTCGCCGCGGTGTGCGCGTCGGGTGCCCAGGCCATGGGAACCTCCGCGTAGCGCGGGCCGGTGCCGCCGGCGTCACGGTAGTGCCGGACGATCTCCGGCTTGTCCTCGGTGGCGAACAGCCCGTCGCCCAGTTCGGCGGCGATACGCGTCGACACCCGGCCGCTGGCGGCCACCGCGATCAGGGGGAGTTCCTCGGGCAGGTCGAAGACCCGGGCGTCCTCCAGCCGCAGGTGCTTCCCTTCGTAGGACCGGTACCCCCCGCTCCACAACAGCCGGATGATCTCCAGGGCCTCCCTGAGCATCTCGTGCCGGGTGCGGACCGCGTCGGGGAAGCCGTGGCCGACGACGTGCTCGTTGAGCCGCTCGCCCGAGCCGACGCCGAGGACGAAGCGCCCCTCCGAGAGGAGGGAGAGGGTCGCCGCGGCCTGAGCGATGATCGCGGGGTGGTAGCGCACGGTGGGGCACGTCACGCCGGTCGCCAGCCCGATCCGTGAGGTCCTGGCCGCGATGCTCCCGAGGACGGTCCAGGCGAACGGTGAATGGCCCTGGTTGTCCAGCCAGGGGTGGTAGTGGTCGCTGATCTCGACGAAGTCGAAGCCCGCCTTCTCCGCGAGAACCGCCTGCCGTACCAGCTCCGCCGGGCCGAACGCCTCGGCTGCCAGCTTGTAACCCACCTTCATGTGTTCCTCGCTTCCCGGTGCGTCGCGGGCGTTTTGTCCGCACCGAAGTACCCCTCGGCACCGGGTGTCATACCTGTCCGCCCACCGGACGTCGAGAACGACGGACCCGACGCCGGGTGGTGCGCGGTGATCCCGGCCGACCGGCCGGTGACCGTCTCGACCCGGGCGGCCGGAGCGTCCCCGTGGACCGTCGGCACGGCGGAGGGGGCGCCCTCTCCCCGGACCGGCGACGGCGTTTCCTCCCGCGGTGGATCTCTCGTCTCCCCGCCCCTGCGCCCACCTGGTCTCCTTGAGGCGGTCACGGCCGCAGCACCCCTGCCTGCGGATCGAAGCAGACGAGTCCCATCGATGCCGCAAGGTCCGCGGCGTACGCCGAGACCTCTTCGGCCATGCTGTAGCGCATCGAGAAGTGGACGAGCGGACCGGCCGCCTCGTCGATCAGCGGCCCGGTGGACCAGGGAGAGGTGTCCTCCTCCTCGTCTTCCGCGAGGTCGGCCCATCGCGCCAGAAGCCGGGCGACGTATTCGGCGATACGCGGTGACGCCGGGAACTCTTCGTCCGTGTCGATGTGACGGTCGTACAGCCGGGTGAAGACCTCTCCCGCCCTCGCGTCGTCAGCGGGCTCGGCCCCTTCCCACACTGCCAGGTCGTAGCTCATGGCCGCACTGTGCCACGCACCGCTGACAGCCCCTCTGCGGCAGGACGTCACCACAAGCCGGCCGCGTGGCCTCCGGTCTACGCACGAGGGGGCGTGCGCAGCGCCAGCATGGCGACGTCGTCGTCGTTGTCGCCGGGGCGGACCTGCTCCAGCAGCAGGTCGCAGAAGGACTCCAGAGGGCGGTGGGCAAGGGCGGCCGCGTGCCGGCGCAACCGGTCCAGTCCGTGGTCGATGGAGTGGTGCGGGGACTCGACCAAGCCGTCGGTGTAGAGCAGGACGGTGGTGCGGGGCGGCAGGACGGTGACGGTGTCGGGACGGGGCCGGAGCAGTCCGGTCCCGAGCAGGATGCCGTGGGCGCCGGTGAGGTAGCGGGCCCTGCCGTCGTGGCCGATCAGCAGCGGAGGGGGGTGGCCCGCGTTCGTCCAGCACAGTCGCCACAGCCCGTCGTCACCGAGCCCGAGCGTGGCCAGGATCATGGTCGCCATGGGGACCTCGGCTATGTGCTTCACGGCGTCGTCGAGCTGGGTGACGACGGCGCTGGGCGTGGCCTGGGGCCGGGACCACGCGAAGGCCCGCAGCATGTTGCGGACCTGCGCCATGCCGGCTGCGGCGTCGAGGTCGTGCCCGACGACGTCGCCGACCGCCAGGGCGTGGGAGCTGTCGGTCAGGGCGAAGACGTCGTACCAGTCACCGCCGACGTAGGAGGCGTGCGGAGCGGGCACGTACCGCGCCGTCATCTCCACCCCGGGCACGGTGGGGAGCTGGGGCAGCAGGTGGCGCTGCATGGTTTCGGCGACCTTGCGCTGGCGCTGGTACAGACGCGCGTTGTCCAGCGCCAGGCCCGCCCGGCGGGTGATCTCCTCCAGCAGCGGCAGGTCGGCGGCGGTGAAGGCGCCAGGACGTTTCGAGCGTCCCAGGGTCAGGGCTCCGAGCACGTCGCGCAGCCCCCTGATGGGTGCGATGACAGCGGAGTGCATGCCCGTCTCGGTGAACAGGCGACCCTGCTCGACCGCGATTCCGGAATCGGGCGGCCCCTGATAGGTGGCGGGGTCGGCCAGGGAGGACGCGGCACCGCGCAGAGCGCGCGAAAGGGGCATCGGGGACTCCCCCGGCACAGGGGGCATGGGCCCCTGCAGGTCCCCCCGCTCGACCAGGATCCCGTCCTTGTGCTCCGTCACCAGGGCGCGCCGGACCTCGTCCCGTTCGGTGAGCAGATCGATCACCGCCCAGTCCGCGAGCCGGGGCACCGTCAGGGCCGCCAGCCGGCGCAGCGCCTCGTCCACATCCAGGGTGGACGTCAGCTGGGTGGTCGTCTCCGCCAGCAGGGCCAGGCGGTCCAGCTCCGCCAGCGACGCCGGGACCCCGTCGTCGTCCTCGTCCGACACGACCTGATCCGATTTGTACAACAGCACCAGCGCGCCCTGTTCCCCCGATCCGGAGGAACAGGGTGCGACGAGCCAGGACAGCCGGACAAGCGTGCCGTCCCCGCGGGCGAACCACTCCGAGTCACCGTGCTCGGTCCTCCCGGCGAGCAGCGCGTCCCTCAGCCGGCAGCGCGTACGGGGCGGGGCGTGCCCGTGGCTGTCGCGGTGCAGCAGGTCGTGGGAATCCTGCCCGACCAGTTCCCCGAGGCTGCGACCCAGCACCTCCTGGGCCGCGTCGTTGGCCGAGACGACGAGTCCGTCGGCGTCGACGACGACGACAGCCGTGCGCACGCCCTCCAGCGTCGCACCGAGCAGGGCACCGGACCACGCCTGGGGGCCGGGTACGGGGAGGTCCCCCGCGCCGGTGCCAGTTACGTCCATGACCCTCCTCGGCGAATGCAGACCTACCCGAGTTCCCCAGGAAAGGTACCCGCATGCGTCGGCCACTGCAGGAAAAGATCAACCACCGGGCATCTCCCTGCGCTCACGCCGGCACGAGCGATACCGTGCTCGGCCCGGACGCGCGCCCGGGAACCACTCGCCGGACTCCTCCGCCATCAGGCTCCGGCCCACCGCAGAACGCCAGAGCCCCGGATCTGACCTGCTTTCTCGCAGGTCAGATCCGTTTCACTGCCCCATCACACGTTGAAGCGGAACGCCTGCGACCCGATCCTGACCTGCGGCAGAGCCACATCCAGGGCTCTGACCAGCCATTTATCCGTTGGCGTGCGTTGGCTCCCGATGGCTGTTTGCGGGTGCCCTGCGGACTGGCTGCGGACTGGCCCACGAGGGTCTCGACGGAGCCGAGGCGCCTGCGCAGCTCTGTCGCGATCCCTTCGTCGCCACCCCCGGCCGGAAGTGGCCAGGGGTCCCGCTCGCCGTTCGCCACAACAAGGCTGTTCGCGAACCAGACGCGGTGGGGTGCGGGCACGAAGGAGTCCCGGAGCCATCGCACGAGGACAGCGGCTTCGCCGTCGGTCACGCCGGTCACGTCGGTCAGAGTGATGCAGGCATGGGCGGGCACAGGCATCGACGCCGTCCCGTCGATCCATACGCCAGGCGCCAGCTCGATCTCAGAATCGAGGACGGGGAGGTCGTGGATTCCCGAGATCCGATAGTCCACGGCGGGCTCGGGAAAAGTCCCTTTCGGAACCCTCTCCAGGTACTCGGCTGTGGCACGCCAAGCTCCGCAGTCACCCTGGGGCGGATAAGGGCGAGATGGGTGCGGATATTCCGTTCAGCGGGCACGGCCTCGCTCCGTCTTGCGGCGCGAATCGCGTCGAGCCCCGGCGTGACCGTCTGCGGACCGGGCAGCCTCCCGCATGGCGGCGCCGGACGCGCCGAGCCGCCTCCGGCGCCGCCATGACTGTTCACACCCACAGAGTTACGACCGCCGGTAGGATCGGCACCATGAGCAGTAGCAGAAAGTACTCCATCAGCCTGCCCGAGGACCTTGCCGAGGCCGTACGCGCCCATGTCGGCCCCGGCGGCTTCTCCGCCTACGTCGCCGAAGCCCTCGAACAACGGGTCGCCATGGACAAGCTTCGGGAGATCGTCGCCGACTTCGAGACCGACAATGACGAGCTCACCCGCGAGGAGGTCGAGGCCGCGCGCGCGCTGCTGCGCCATGACCACCGACAGGTAGGCGGTGCCGCCGCCTGATGCCCGGCACCCTGCTGCTCGACAGCGAAGGACTCTCCAAGCTCTACCGCAAGGACCGCACCGTCGTGGCTCTGGTCCAGGCGGCCTCGGAGGAGGGCATCCGCGTGATCACCAGCGCCATGACCACTCTGGAGGCCGATTACGAGCGGATCCACCCGGCCCGCGTCAAGTGGGTCCTCTCCCGCGTCGATGTTCACGATGTCACCAGAGAGGTCACCGACGAAGCCGCCGCCCTCCTTCGCGCCCATCATCTCCACGGCCACAAGTACGCCATCGACGCCGCCTTCGCCGTCATCGCCCGCAACGCGCCCCAGCCGGCCACGATCCTTACTTCCGACCCCGAGGACCTGACGCTTCTGTGCGGCCCCTCCGTAGAGGTCGTCAAGGTCTGAAGCGTCGGCCACAACCACTCCAACCAGGTCGACCCTCAGCCACAACACTTCGCAGACGAGGACTTCCCGCGGACAGACGTCTACGCCCGACCCACCAACAAGCGGGCCGGGCACCATATTTGATGAGATGTCAGACGTTGAAGCGGAACTCCACCACGTCGCCGTCGCGCATGACGTAGTCCTTGCCTTCCATGCGGGCCTTGCCCTTGGCCCGGGCCTCGGCGACCGAGCCGGTCTCGACGAGGTCGTCGAAGGAGATGACCTCGGCCTTGATGAAGCCCTTCTGGAAGTCGGTGTGGATGACTCCGGCGGCCTCGGGGGCGGTGGCTCCGCGCTTGATGGTCCAGGCGCGGGACTCCTTCGGGCCCGCGGTCAGGTAGGTCTGCAGGCCGAGGGTGTTGAAGCCGACGCGGGCGAGGGTGGCGAGGCCGGGCTCCTCGGCGCCGACCGACTCCAGCAGCTCCATGGCGTCCTCCTCGTCGAGCTCGGCGAGGTCCGCCTCCAGCTTGGCGTTGAGGAAGATCGCCTCGGCGGGGGCGACCAGGGCGCGCTGCTCGTTCTTGAATTCCTCGTCGGTCAGCTCGTCCTCGTCGACGTTGAAGACGTAGAGGAAGGGCTTGGTGGTGAGCAGGTGCAGGTCGTGCAGGAGTTCGTTGCGCTCGCCGCCCTGGACGATGCCGTGCGTGAAGAGCGTGTCGCCCCTCTCCAGGATCTCCTTGGCCTCCTCGACCGCCTTGACCTTGGGCGCGATGTCCTTCTTGATCCGCGACTCCTTCTGCAGGCGCGGCAGGACCTTCTCGATGGTCTGCAGGTCGGCGAGGATCAGCTCGGTGTTGATCGTCTCGATGTCGTCCTTCGGCGAGACCTTGCCGTCGACGTGGACGACGTTCTCGTCCTGGAAGGCGCGGATGACCTGGCAGATCGCGTCGGACTCCCGGATGTTCGCCAGGAACTTGTTGCCGAGGCCCTCGCCCTCGCTGGCGCCGCGCACGATGCCCGCGATGTCGACGAAGTCGACCGTGGCCGGGAGGACCCGCTGGGAGCCGAAGATCTCCGCGAGCTTCGCCAGCCGGGCGTCGGGGACGCCGACGACGCCGACGTTCGGCTCGATGGTGGCGAACGGGTAGTTGGCCGCCAGCACGTCGTTCTTGGTCAGGGCGTTGAACAGGGTCGACTTGCCGACATTCGGCAGACCGACGATTCCGATCGTGAGCGACACGTTGCGACTTCCCGTACGTGAGGATGGGGGACGAGGGCCGGCCGACTGGGCGCGCGGGCCGATCCACCAGTCTACGGCGTCCCCGCCTCCACCCCGCCTACGAATCGAACGCTTGGACAGCCTCCGCTCCTCGGCGTGTCTGACAGCCCATTCGGCACATAAACAGACCTAGGTTGGTCCAGTGGAGCAACACAGCACGCGACCTGCCCAGTACGGACCGCGACGCGACCGGCCGGCCCGGCCGCCCAAGCCGCCGCTGCCTCCGCAGGCGGGGCGGGCCCCCGGGGGCGGTGTCGCGCGGTCCGCCCGGCCCGCCCGCCCGGCACGGCGCGGGCCCGCGCCGGTCCGCCGGCCCGCTCCTTCCGCCGCGGCCAGGCGGCTGCCGAACCCCCGGCTCACCGGCCTCGGCGGCGGCCTCTTCTGCGGGCTCGTGATGCTGACGCTCGGGTCCCTCGTCGCGCTGCTGTTCGGGGCGTCCCAGGTCGTGTACGGCGTACTGTTCCTGCCGGCGTGCGTGCTGACCGCTCTGTGGGTGCGTGAGGGGGACCTGCTCACCGCGCCCGTCGTCGTCCCGATCGCCTTCGCCCTGGGCCTGGTCCCGGTCGCCGACGAGGGCGACGGAGGAATCGGCGGCCGGCTCATGGGCATGGTGACCGGCCTGGCCACCCAGGCCGGCTGGCTGTACGGGGGGACCCTGGTCGCCGGTGTGATCGTGCTCGGCCGGCGGATGCGCATGATCCGTACGATCAACCGGCGGACCGCCGCCGCCCGGGACCGGGCCTGACGTCCGGGGTGGCGGCGGGTGTCCGGACACCCGGAGGCGCCCGGTGCCCTGTGGCCCTACGTCCCCGTGGTCCTACATCCCGGTGGCCGCCCGCATCGCCGCTCCCACGATGCCCGCGTTGTTCTGCAGCTGCGCGGGGACCATCTCGGCCTTGATGCCCTCGATGTGGGGCAGGAACTTCTCGGACTTGCGGCTGACACCGCCACCGATCACGAACAGCTCGGGCGAGAACAGCATCTCCACGTGCGCCAGGTACTTCTGCACCCGGTGCGCCCACTGCTCCCACGTCAGCTCGCCGTCCTCCCTGGCCTTGCTGGACGCCTGCTTCTCCGCGTCGTGGCCGTGCAGCTCCAGGTGGCCGAGCTCCGTGTTGGGGACCAGGACGCCGTCCGTGAACACGGCGCTGCCGATGCCCGTGCCGAACGTCAGCATGATGACCGTGCCCCGGCGGCCCTTGCCGGCGCCGAACTGCATCTCGGCGATGCCCGCCGCGTCCGCGTCGTTGACGACGGTCACGGGCAGACCGCCGAGGCGGTCGCCGAGCAGGACGCGCGCGTCGGTGTGGATCCAGCTCTTGTCGACGTTGGCCGCCGTACGGATCGTGGTGCCGTCGGTGACCACGCCCGGGAAGGTGGCCCCGACCGGGCCGGTCCAGCCGAAGTGGTCGATGACCTGCTTGACCCCGTCGGCCACCGCGTCCGGCGTGGCCGGGTGCGGGGTGAGGACCTTGCAGCGCTCCTGCGCCAGGTCCCCCTTGTCCAGGTCTACCGGGGCACCCTTGATCCCGGACCCGCCGATGTCCACACCGAAGATCTGCATGGAACCACGTTAAGCCGGACGGTGAACGGTCACCGAATCGAAGGCCGTCACCGATCGGACACGGGGTGAGGAATGGGGACGTGACGACGTCACGCCGTCACGTCCCCGGGCGCTCTCACCGGTCGGCGCACCGCGCCGACCGCACTACGCCGGGGCCTGGCCCGTCCCCGTGCCGCCGCGCTCCGCCACCAGTGTCGCCGCCTCCTCGCGCAGGTCGCGGCGCAGCTCCTTGGGCAGCGAGAAGATGATGGACTCCTCCGCGGCCTTGACGATCTCGACGTCCTCGAAGCCGCGCTGCGCGAGCCGTTCCAGGACCTGCTCGACCAGGATCTCCGGCACCGAGGCGCCCGAGGTGACGCCGACCGTGGAGACACCCTCCAGCCAGGACTCGTCGATCTCGTCGGCGAAGTCCACCAGACGGGCGTCGCGGGCGCCCGCGATCTTGGCGACCTCGACGAGACGCTTGGAGTTCGAGGAGTTCCGCGAGCCGACCACGATCACCAGGTCCGCCTCGGCGCCCATCTGCTTGACCGCGAGCTGGCGGTTCTGCGTGGCGTAGCAGATGTCGTCGCTGGGCGGGGAGATCAGCTGGGGGAACTTGTCCTTGAGGGCGTCGACGGTCTCCATGGTCTCGTCCACCGAGAGGGTGGTCTGGGAGAGCCAGACGACCTTCGACGGGTCACGGACCTCGACCTTGGCGACGTCCCCGGGGCCGTCGACGAGCTGGATGTGGTCGGGGGCCTCGCCGGAGGTGCCGATGACCTCCTCGTGGCCCTCGTGCCCGATCAGGAGGATGTCGTAGTCCTCGCCCGCGAACCGGACCGCTTCCTTGTGCACCTTGGTGACCAGCGGGCAGGTCGCGTCGATGGTGGCGAGCCGGCCGCGCTCGGCCTCCTCGTGGACGACGGGGGCCACGCCGTGCGCGGAGAACATGACGATGTTGCCCGGCGGCACCTCCTCCGTCCGTTCGACGAAGACAGCGCCCTTCTTCTCCAGGGTCTGCACGACGTACTTGTTGTGCACGATCTCGTGCCGGACGTAGACGGGGGCCCCGTACTGCTCCAGGGCCTTCTCGACGGCGATCACGGCGCGGTCCACGCCCGCGCAGTAGCCCCGGGGGGCGGCGAGCAGGACACGGCGGCCAGGCGAAGCGGTCATGCGTCCCATCGTAAGGGCCACGTCCGACCGCCCGGTGATCGCGTCCGGCGGGAGGCACCGGACCGGCCCGGGCCGCGGGTGCACGGGGGGTGGCGAGCAGGGCGCACCGGCGCACCGGGAGCATGGGCGGACGGTGCACGGAGACGGACGGACGGTGTGCGGGCACGGGCGGGCGGTGTACGGCGGAAGGGGCGCCGCCCTCGTGGCGGCCCGGGATGTCGGCGGCTCGCACTACTCTCACGGCATGGCTGTCAACACGTCTGCGGAAGCGCCCATCCCGGTCGGTGAGGTGTCGCGGCTCATCGGGGGGTGGATCGACCGGCTCGGCGCGGTGTGGGTCGAGGGGCAGATCACCCAGCTGTCGCGGCGGCCGGGTGCCGGCGTGGTGTTCATGACGCTGCGGGACGCCTCGTACGACATCTCCGTCGGTGTGACCTGCTACCGGCAGGTGTTCGACGCCGTCGCCGACGTCGTCGGCGAGGGCGCGCGGGTCGTGGTCCACTGCAAGCCCGAGTGGTACGCCCCGCGCGGGCAGTTGTCGCTGCGGGCCGCCGAGATCAGGCCGGTCGGGGTCGGGGAGCTGCTCGCGCGGCTCGAGCAGCTGAAGAAGTCCCTCGCGCGGGAGGGGCTGTTCGCGCCGGAGCGGAAGAAGACGCCGCCGTTCCTGCCGCGGCTGGTCGGGCTGGTCTGCGGACGCGCCTCGGCCGCCGAGCGGGACGTGCTGGAGAACGCCCGCCGCCGCTGGCCCGCCGTCCGCTTCGAGGTGCGCAATGTCGCCGTGCAGGGCGTGCACGCGGTGCCGCAGGTCGTCCAGGCCGTGAAGGAGCTGGACGCGGTCGACGAGGTGGACGTGATCGTCGTGGCGCGGGGCGGGGGCAGCGTGGAGGACCTGCTGCCGTTCTCCGACGAGCAGCTGGTGCGGGCGGTGGCGGCCTGCCGTACGCCGGTCGTCTCCGCGATCGGGCACGAGCCGGACCATCCGCTCCTGGACCATGTCGCCGACGTACGGGCCTCCACTCCGACGGACGCCGCCAAGAAGGTGGTCCCGGACGTGGGCGAGGAGTACGAGCGGGTGCGGCTGCTGCGCGACCGTGCGCGGCGCTGCGTCCAGGCGTTCGTCGACCGGGAGGAACGGGGGCTGGCCCATGCGCTGGCCCGGCCCTCGATGGAGGAACCGCACCGGATGGTCGACGGGCGGGCCCAGGAGGTCACCGCACTGCTCGACCGGGCCCGGCGCTCCCTGCGGCACCAGCTGGACCGGACCGACTCCGAGCTGACGCACACGCACGCGCGCGTGGTGGCCCTGTCCCCCGCCGCGACGCTGAAGCGCGGGTACGCCGTGCTGCAGCGGGCCGACGGGCAGGCGGTGCGTGATCCGGGCGAGGTGGCGGCCGGTGAGGCGTTGCGGGCGCGGGTGTCCGAGGGCGAGTTCAGTGTCCGAGTCGATGCGTAGGGTGGGCGGATGACCAGCAAGACGGAGCAGACCGGGCAGGCGGAGCAGGTGGCGGGGACCGCCGGGCAGGCGGAGGCCGCGGCCGAGGCGCTCGGGTACGAGCAGGCGCGGGACGAGCTGATCGAGGTCGTACGCCGCCTGGAGACGGGCGGTACGACGCTGGAGGAGTCGCTCGCGCTCTGGGAGCGGGGCGAGGAGCTGGCCAAGGCGTGCCGGAGCCGGCTGGACGGGGCACGGGCCCGGCTGGACGCGGCACTCGCGGAGGAGAGCGCCGGCGCGGGGCGCGCGGAGGAGGGGTCCGGGGACCTGTAAGGCCGCGCGCGGCCCGCCCGCCCGGCCCGTACCGGTGGAGGGGCGGGCGGGGGCTACTGGACGTTGCCCCCGGCGTCCTCGGCCAGGGTGTGGGCGACGAGGGCGTTCGCGTGGCCGTGGCCCAGGCCGTGCTCGGTCTTGAGCCAGGCGACCAGCTCCATGTGCTTGACGAGCGGCGAGGAGCGGATCAGCTCCTTCCACTCCGCGACCGGACGGCCGTACTTCTTCTCGATCGACGGGAAGTAGCCGGCCGGGCCCTTGGCGGTGGCGGTCATGTCGGGCGGGTCCCCTCTGCATCGGAGTGGTGGCGCACTGCTCTGGTGAGGACTGCGGGCGCGCGAGGAAGTGATCGGGGGACCGACGTGAGCCGCGTCACTCGACCGGCGGAAAGGTGACACGTGCCACTGCTCCCCGCCTCGACCGACCCCCGCTTTGATTGAACATTGAACTTCTCTGGCGTAACGTTTTTTCCGTCACGGGCTTCCCGCCGACCGCGCGGAGCCGACACCCCCTCCCCCAGGAAGATCACGCATGTCTCTCGTTCTTGACGCCGCCGCCCAGGACCTGCTCTTCCGTGAGGCGCGCACCGCCAACACGTTCACCGACGAGCCGGTGACCGACGAGCAGGTGCAGGCCATCCACGACCTGGTCAAGTACGGCCCGACCTCCATGAACCAGTCGCCGCTGCGCGTCACCCTGGTCCGCTCCCCCGAGGCCCGCGAGCGCCTCGTCCAGCACATGTCCGAGGGCAACAGGTCCAAGACGGCCACCGCCCCGCTGGTCGCGATCCTCTCCGCGGACAACGAGTTCCACGAGGAGCTGCCGCGCCTCTTCCCGCACTTCCCGCAGGCCAAGGACATGTTCGCCGCCGACCGCTCGATGCGGGAGAACAACGCCGCGCTGAACGCCACCCTCCAGGCCGCGTACTTCATCGTCGGCGTGCGCGCCGCGGGTCTGGCCGCCGGCCCGATGACCGGCTGCGACCTCGAGGGCATCCGCAAGGAGTTCCTCGACGACGACCACACCCCGCTGATGGTCGTCAACATCGGCCGCCCCGGCCAGGACGCCTGGTTCCCGCGCAGCCCGCGCCCGGAGTACGACCAGGTCGTCACCACCGTCTGACCGGGTCGCCAGCACCGTCCGATCACCGCCGGCGCCGCGCCGCGGCGCGCACAGCACGCGCATGCGACCAGGACCCCCCCGACGGCGCGTCGGGGGGTCCTGGTCGCATGCCGGTCAGTCGGATTCGGTGCGCAGGGCCTCGGCCATCTCCGTCAGCCGGGCGAAGGACGCCGTGCCCGTCACCACCGTGGTCGAGTCCTCGTCCTCGAGCACCAGCGCGTCGTACTGATCGCCCTCGTACCGGGTCCAGGTCTTGCCGGCGATCTGCTGCGTCCTCCCGGTCCTCTCCGCGCCCTGGGTCTCGTCCTCGATGAAGACCACCGGCTTCCGAGTCGACTGCTCGACCGCCACGTACTCCCCGTCGGGGGCCCGGTAGCCGAGGTGCCAGGCGTCGAACTCCTCGCCCTGGAAACGGACGGAGGTGGGCTTCCACGCCTCGGGCAGCCCCTCGGGCGCGGCCACCGCGTAGGCGGCGGCACGGCGCGCGGTGAGCAGGTCGACGCGGTAGTCGACCCGCTTGAGGTCGGGCTCGCTGTCGTCGTGCGGGATGAACAGCCAGATCACTCCCGCGGCGAGCAAGATGAGACCCAGGGAAAGGATCATGTCCCGGGCCGACTTCTGGGTGCTGTTCGTTCCTGCCACGCCCCCTATCGTCGCAGGCGCCCGGCCCGCTCATCCGTGGGGCCCCCTGCTCATTCTGTCTGCCCGGCGCTAGAGTCGGGCTCAACACCCTCATCCGGCCGTCGTCGTACAGAAAGGTGCGCTCCGATGACCGAGAATCATCAGTTGCCGTCCGAACTCGATGTGCCCTCCGAAGCTCCCGACCGCAACCTCGCCATGGAACTCGTCCGGGTCACCGAGGCCGCCGCGATGGCCGCCGGGCGCTGGGTCGGGCGCGGCGACAAGAACGGCGCCGACGGTGCCGCGGTACGGGCCATGCGCACCCTCGTCTCCACCGTCTCGATGAACGGCGTCGTCGTCATCGGCGAGGGGGAGAAGGACGAGGCCCCGATGCTCTTCAACGGGGAGCGCGTGGGCGACGGGACCGGGCCCGAGTGCGACATCGCCGTCGACCCGATCGACGGCACCACGCTGACCGCCAAGGGCATGACCAACGCGATCGCCGTACTGGCCGCCGCCGAGCGCGGCTCGATGTTCGACCCGTCCGCCGTGTTCTACATGGACAAGCTGGTCACCGGACCCGAGGCCGCCGACTTCGTCGACATCGACGCGCCCGTGTCCGTGAACATCCGCCGGGTCGCCAGGGCCAAGCGGGCCACCCCCGAGGACGTGACGGTGGTGATCCTCGACCGGCCTCGGCACGAGGGCATCATCAAGGAGATCCGGGAGACCGGGGCGCGCATCAAGCTGATCTCCGACGGTGACGTGGCCGGCTCGATCCTCGCCCTGCGCGAGGGCACCGGCATCGACCTGCTGCTCGGCATCGGCGGCACCCCCGAGGGCATCATCTCGGCCTGCGCCGTGAAGTGCCTCGGCGGCACCCTCCAGGGCAAGCTGTGGCCGCAGGACGACGCGGAGCGGCAGCGCGCGGTCGACGCGGGGCACGACCTGGACCGGGTGCTGACCGACGCGGACCTCGTCACGAGCGACAACGTGTTCTTCGTGGCCACCGGCATCACCGACGGCGAACTGCTGCGCGGGGTGCGGTACCGGTCCGAGACCGCCACGACCGACTCCATCGTGATGCGGTCCAAGTCGGGGACGGTCCGGCGGATCGACTCCGAGCACCGGCTGAGCAAGCTGCGTGCGTACAGTGCGGTGGACTTCGACCGGGCGAAGTAGCTCCGCGGGGTCCGCCGGAGGTCGTGCGGGCGGCCCACGGGTGTGCGGTCCGTGGGTCCCCCGCCTCGCGCCGTCCGGCGGTCCCGTCGGACGGCGCGGATCCGCTGTGGCCGGGCGCGCGGTCCCCCGCGGCCCCTTCCTGTGCCACCGGCGCGGGAAAGGCGTCCCCCGTGCGGTGGGCGTCGCGCGGTGACCCGCGCCCCCGGCGGGTCACCCGGTGCCGGGAACGCACCCCGTGTGAGCACAGGCCGCGCGGTTCCCCGCACCCCTGGGCGGGCCGGGGGTGCGGTGCCGGTGCCGGGGGCCGGTCAGCCTGCTGCCGCTATGGGGCCGCCGGCGCGGGCCGCCTTCTGGAGTTCCAGGTCCCGGCGGCGGCGTCGGGCCAGGACCACGCGGCGCTCGGCGGCGGTCAGGCCGCCCCAGACGCCGTAGGGCTCGGGCTGGAGCAGGGCGTGTTCCCGGCATTCCACCATCACCGGACAGCGGGCGCAGACCCGCTTCGCGGCCTCCTCGCGGGAGAGCCTGGCGGCCGTGGGCTCCTTCGACGGGGCGAAGAACAGTCCTGCCTCGTCGCGCCGGCACACCGCCTCGGTGTGCCAGGGCGCGTCCTGGTCCCTGTCGCGCGTCGGCACCCGCTGGGCCGGAACGGCAGCTACCTGCAGGGAAGAATGCGGCGGTTGCGGCACGGGTCTACTCCTGACGACGGCTTCGCGAGCGAGAGACGATGCAGCAAGGCCTACCCGCTGTGCGCACGCCTATGCACTGAGTCCCGAACCGCCGCTTCCGCAACCGGAATCCGGCACGTTCCGCCACCGCACCGCCGGCCCCACCGCAGCGACGGGACGCCTCCGCTTCCGCGCCCGCGTCCACCCCGCTGCACGCGTGTCAACGGTCCTGGCGCCACCGCAGGCTCTTGTCCACCGAGCGCTGCACCCGGTCGAGGATGTCCGCCACCAGCTTGCCCCGCTTGGCCCGCGCCTCGACGTTGCCCAGTACCGCCCAGCCGTCCACGTAGACCACCGGCGCCTCGGGGTCCTCCGCGTCCAGCGAGGCCACCTCGAAGTTGCCGAGGACGCCCCCGCCCATGCCGCGCAGCGACACGTTCTGCGGTACGCGGACCTCGACGTTGCCGAAGACCGAGAAGGCCTTGATCATGACCTGCTGGTGGTCGAAGATCGCCTCACTGAGGTCTATCTCGACGTTGCCGAAGACCGCGTACGCGTGGATGTGGCGGCCCGCCCGCCAGCGGCCCTTGCGGGTGGCGGCGCTGAAGACCGCGACCACGTTGTCGTCGGGGTCCATCGGGATGGCACCCGCGGCGGGCCGGCCGGGCGCCGCGGCAGGGGCCGGTCGCCGCTGGTGGGCGCCCGGCAGGTCCCGCACGAACACCTCGAGCTCCCCGGCGGTCTTGGCGGCCAGTACACCCTCGACACGCTCGGAGTGCTCCTCGGGCGTCAGCCTGCCTTCGGCGAGGGCATCGCGCAGAAGGTCGGCGACACGGTCGCGGTCGGCGTCCGAGACGCGCAGCTCGGCGGCCCGCGGTGCGCTGTCCTGCGGCTGGGCGTGCTTCTGAAGGTCCACGGCAGCAGCGTACCCAAACGCGATAGATCGCGACTACCCCCTGTCGCGAAATACTCGCGGACACCACGGGAACCACGGGCGGGAAGCACGGGACGGGAGGCACGAGGACCCCCGGCCGGGCCCGTGGCCCACGGCGACTGAGGACAACCTCACAAGTTCCCCCGCCGCGGCAGGTCCTACGCTGGTGGCCGCCCGCCGACGCCGGCGGGCGGCCACCTGTCGAGTGAGGAATGGGCGAGATGCCTGAGTTCGAGTACGCGGATCTGCTCCCCATGGGAGAGGACACCACCCCCTACCGGCTGGTGACCTCCGAAGGTGTCTCCACCTTCGAGGCCGACGGACGGACCTTCCTCAAGGTGGAGCCCCGGGCGCTGCGCAGGCTCGCCGAAGAGGCCATCCGCGACATCCAGCACTACCTCCGCCCCGCCCACCTCAGCCAGCTGCGCCGCATCATCGACGACCCCGAGGCCTCGTCCAACGACAAGTTCGTCGCCCTGGACCTGCTGAAGAACGCCAACATCGCGGCGGCCGGCGTGCTCCCCATGTGCCAGGACACCGGCACCGCGATCGTCATGGGCAAGCGCGGCCAGAACGTGCTCACCGAGGGCGGTGACGAGGAGGCCCTGTCCCGGGGGATCTACGACGCGTACCACAACCTCAACCTGCGCTACTCCCAGATGGCGCCCCTGACGATGTGGGAGGAGAAGAACACCGGCTCCAACCTCCCCGCCCAGATCGAGCTGTACGCCACCGACGGCGGCGCCTACAAGTTCCTGTTCATGGCCAAGGGCGGCGGCTCCGCCAACAAGAGCTTCCTCTACCAGGAGACCAAGGCCGTCCTGAACGAGTCCTCCATGATGAAGTTCCTGGAGGAGAAGATCCGTTCGCTCGGCACGGCCGCCTGCCCGCCGTACCACCTGGCGATCGTCGTCGGCGGCACGTCCGCCGAGTACGCGCTGAAGACCGCGAAGTACGCGTCCGCGCACTACCTCGACGAGATCCCCTCCGAGGGCTCCCCGCTGGGCCACGGCTTCCGCGACAGGGAGCTGGAGGACAAGGTCTTCGAGCTGACCCAGAGGATCGGTATCGGCGCCCAGTTCGGCGGCAAGTACTTCTGCCACGACGTCCGCGTGGTCCGGCTGCCGCGGCACGGCGCGTCCTGCCCGGTGGCGATCGCCGTCTCCTGCTCCGCCGACCGCCAGGCCGTCGCGAAGATCACCGCCGAGGGCGTCTTCCTCGAGCAGTTGGAGCGGGACCCCGCGCGGTTCCTCCCGGAGACGACGGACGAGCACCTCGAGACCGAGGGTGACGTCGTCCGGATCGACCTGAACCAGCCGATGGACGACATCCTGGCGGAGCTCACCAGGTACCCCGTCAAGACCCGGCTTTCGCTCACCGGTCCGCTGGTCGTCGCCCGCGACATCGCGCACGCCAAGATCAAGGAGCGGCTGGACGCGGGCGAGGGGATGCCGCAGTACCTCAAGGACCACCCGGTGTACTACGCCGGTCCGGCCAAGACCCCCGAGGGTTACGCGTCCGGCTCCTTCGGTCCGACCACGGCCGGCCGCATGGACTCCTACGTCGAGCAGTTCCAGGCGGCGGGCGGCTCCAAGGTGATGCTCGCCAAGGGCAACCGCAGCAAGCAGGTCACCGACGCGTGCGACGCGCACGGCGGCTTCTACCTCGGCTCGATCGGCGGGCCGGCCGCCCGGCTCGCCCAGGACTGCATCAAGAAGGTCGAGGTCCTGGAGTACGAGGAGCTGGGCATGGAGGCGGTCTGGAAGATCGAGGTCGAGGACTTCCCGGCGTTCGTCGTCGTCGACGACAAGGGCAACGACTTCTTCCAGGACCCGGCGCCGGCTCCCACGTTCACGTCGATTCCGGTGCGGGGGCCGGGGCCGGCGTAGTACCCCCGGGGCGGCGGCCGAGGGTTTCAGCCCTCGCCGCCGCCTCCCTCCCGTCCCCGGGACCACGCCCCGAACCCCCTTCGGCCCCGACCGGGCCCCGCCCCCCGAACGCCGGACGGCCGGGGGGCGGCCCACCCCCGCAGTCCGTCCTCGGCCGGCTGGGCCGACCCGGCACCGGCGCGCCCTCAGGACAGCCCCGGAAACGCCCGCGGGGGCTGCCGCGGGGTTCCGTGCGCCCGAATAGCGGACGGCGTGTTCTTTTTTTGGACAACCTGTCCGCACGGAGCCCGTTTCCGTTGACTCTCCCGACCTTCCCTGTGAGCCTTCTCGCCACCTTGACATGCGCACGCCATGCCAGGCTCCCTGTGGCCCGCCCCACGGCCACCTCCCGAAGGAGACAGTGTGAGACGACGATTCACCGTGGCGAGCTTCTCCCTCGCCGTCGTGCTCGGCTGCGGAACACTCCCCGCTGCGGCCGCCGCTCCCGCGGACACGGGCCGGTCCGTCACCGCCGTGAACGCGCTCGCCGCGCCCGACGTCGACGTGACGAAGGTGCGGGCCCACCTGAGCGAGCTCAGCGCCATCGCCGGCCGCAACGGCGGCAACCGCCGCTCCACCACCCAGGGGTACCGCGACTCGGTCGCCTACGTGAAGGGCAAGCTGCAGGCGGCCGGGTACACCGTCACCGAGCAGCCCTGCACCTCCGGCTGCACCAGGGGAGCGGGTCCCAACCTGATCGCCGAGTGGCCGCAGGGCGACACGGACCACGTGTACGTGTTCGGCGCCCACCTCGACGGCGTCTCGACGGGCCCCGGCATGAACGACAACGGCTCCGGCTCGGCCGCACTCCTGGAGAACGCCCTGACCCTGGCCCAGCAGAACCCGGCCATGCGCAACCGGGTCCGCTTCGCCTGGTGGACCGACGAGGAGCAGGGCCTCAACGGCTCCGAGTTCTACGTCCGTTCACTGTCCTCCACCCAGCGCTCCAGGATCCGGGCGTACTACAACTTCGACATGATCGCCTCGACCAACGGCGGCTACTTCATCAACCGCATCACCTCGTCGGCCGCCGCGCCGATGAAGGCGTACTGGGACTCGCTGGGTCTGCGCCCCGAGGAGAACACCGAGGGCGCCGGGCGCAGCGACGACTACCCCTTCCAGCAGGCCGGCATCCCCACCTCCGGCTACGCGACGGGCGCCGGCGCCCGCAAGACGTCCGCACAGGCCGCCAAATGGGGCGGCACGGCCGGTTCCTCCTACGACCCCTGCTACCACCGGTCCTGCGACACCCTCACCAACATCAACACCACCGGCCTGAACCGCGCGGCCGACGGCATCGCCCACACCCTCTGGCAGCAGGCCGTCTCCTGAAACCGGGAAGCCCCCGGTTCCCGGCCCGCCGGTGTACGGGGGTCCACGCCGGGGCCGACGGCGGCACGCTCACCACGCCCTCCGACGCCGACACCCGTAGCGGACGCGTGCGGCGCCCGGCCGGCCCGGCGCCGTACGCGGGCGGCCGGGCGGCCGGGCGGCCGTCCCCCCGCGGGTCGGTGAGAGCACGTCCCCGCGAACCGGCCTCCCGGCCGACGACGCGTGCCTGCGGGGCATCCGGCCGACGCCGTTCTCCACGCGGCGCTCCGCCCCGCCACTCCCTCGTGGCGGGGCGGAGTCAGTTGCGGGTACCCGCGCGGAACGCCGGCAAGGGGCCGGCAGGAATACACACGGTCCGCACCACTGCTGTGGACCTTCGGAGGTACGACGATGACGACCACGGACGACAACCGGCACTACCGCATCGAGCACGACTCCATGGGGGAGGTGAAGGTACCCGCCGACGCCAAGTGGCGGGCCCAGACGCAGCGGGCCGTGGAGAACTTCCCGGTCTCGGGGCAGCGCATCGAACGCGCCCACATCGAGGCCCTCGCCCGGATCAAGGGCGCCGCGGCGAAGGTGAACGCGCGTCTCGGCGTGCTGGACGAGGACATCGCCGAGGCGATCGGCGAGGCGGCCGGGGAGGTCGCCGGGGGGAAGTGGGACGAGCACTTCCCCGTCGACGTGTTCCAGACGGGCTCGGGCACCTCCTCCAACATGAACACCAACGAGGTCATCGCCACCCTGGCGACCGAGCGGCTCGGGCGCCCCGTGCATCCCAACGACCACGTCAACGCCTCCCAGTCGTCCAACGACGTCTTCCCGTCCTCGATCCACATCGCCGCCACCGCCGCCGTCACCCGGGACCTCGTACCGGCCCTCGAGCACCTCGCGGCCTCGCTGGAGCGCAAGGCCGAGGAGTTCACCGACGTGGTGAAGTCGGGGCGCACGCACCTGATGGACGCCACGCCCGTCACCCTCGGGCAGGAGTTCGGCGGGTACGCGGCCCAGGTGCGGTACGGGGTCGAGCGGCTGCACGCCTCCCTTCCCCGGCTGGCCGAGCTGCCCCTCGGCGGGACCGCCGTCGGCACCGGCATCAACACCCCGCCCGGGTTCCCGGCCGCCGTCATCGAGGAGGTCGCCCGGGTCACCGGGCTGCCGCTGACCGAGGCCCGCGACCACTTCGAGGCGCAGGGCGCGCGGGACGGCATCGTGGAGACCAGCGGCCAGCTGCGGACGATCGCGGTCGGCCTGACGAAGATCGCCAACGATCTGCGCTGGATGGCCTCGGGCCCCCGCACCGGCCTCGCCGAGATCACCCTGCCCGACCTCCAGCCCGGCTCCTCGATCATGCCCGGCAAGGTCAACCCGGTCGTCCCGGAGGCCGTGCTCATGGTGAGCGCGCAGGTCGTCGGCAACGACGCGACCGTCGCCACCGCCGGTGCCGCCGGCAACTTCGAGCTCAACGTGATGCTGCCGGTCATCGCGAAGAACGTCCTGGAGTCGATCAGGCTGCTCGCGAACGCCTCCCGGCTGCTCGCCGACCGCACGGTCGACGGGATCGTCGCCGACCGCGAGCGGGCCCGGGAGTACGCCGAGTCCTCGCCGTCCGTGGTCACCCCGCTCAACAGGTACATCGGCTACGAGGAGGCCGCGAAGGTCGCCAAGAAGGCGCTGGCGCAGCGGAAGACCATCCGTCAGGTGGTCCTGGAGAGCGGGTACGTCGAGCGCGGCGACCTCACCGTGGAGCAGCTCGACGAGGCGCTGGACGTCCTGCGGATGACGCGCCCGTGAGGCGGCGCGGCCGAGGCGTACCGCTCCGCCGCGTCCCGGCCGCCCCCCGTCGCTTCCCCGTCGCGTCCCCTCCGTGTCCACGCCGTGTCTCCGGTGTTCCGCACGGGTGAAGCGTGACGGGGACCGCAGCGATCTGTGCCTGCGGCACCTAATATCTGCCCATGGCAGAGGGCGGAGCGGCAGGACGCGGGAACGGCCACTGGGCACCGGGGACGCAGGTCCTGTGGCGCTACCGGGAGAACGGCGGCGCGCGCTTGCACATCGCGCGCCCCGTCACGGTCGTGCGCGACGATCCCGAACTGCTCGCCGCGTGGATGGCACCCGGCACCGAGTGCGTGAAGCCGGTGCTCGCCGACGGCACCCCCGTGCACCAGGAACCCCTCCCCACCCGGTACACCAAGCCCCGTACGGTCCAGCGCGGCCGCTGGACCGGGACCGGTGTGCTGAAACTGGCCCGGCCCGGTGAGCCCTGGTCGGTGTGGCTGTTCTGGGACCAGGACTGGCGGTTCAAGAACTGGTACGTGAACCTGGAGGAACCGCTGGCCCGTTGGGCCGGCGGGGTGGACTCCGAGGACCACTTTCTGGACATCTCCGTTCACCCGGACCGCAGTTGGCACTGGCGGGACGAGGACGAGTTCGCACAGGCCCAGCGGGACGGACTGGTGGACGCCGCGCTGGCCGGCCGGGTGCGGGAGGCGGGCCGGGCGGCGACGGCCGTGATCTCCCGGTGGGGAGCCCCGTTCTCGGACGGCTGGCAGAACTGGCGCCCGGATCCGTCGTGGGCGGTACCTTCACTGCCATCGGACTGGGACCGCACGCCCGTGCACCTGTCGTCGTGAGACTCTTGATGCACCCCGGGGCAGGAAACGTAGGATCGTCCTCCGCAAGGCACCGGGCGGCAGCAACTTCCGCAGTACGCGCTGGGTTTGACCGAACGTCACCGAGGGGCGGCAGGACGTGAGCGAGGGGTACGGCACCACCGGTGCGGGCCGGGAACGGCCGGCGGGCGGCACGCAGGCAGGCGCTCCCCACGCGGAGATCCCGTTCCCGGGGCAGGCGTTTTGGGTATCGGAGTTTCGCCAGGGCGTACGGTGTGCACGGCGTGCGTCCCCGGCCTCACGTTCACGGGGCAGGCGGGAACGTGAGAAACGGGCCGTGGCCCCGGACGGATGGACTCGACACGCGTGACGGAGCAGCCGACCTCCTACGAGCGCCCGGAACCGGGCGTCACCCCCGCGGACGCCCGCGGGGCGTTCCCGCCCGCCTCGGCCCCGGCACACGGCCCCGGCTCGGCACCGTCGTCATCACCGCCCCCGGCGGCGGGTACGGCCGGGCCCGGCACCGAGCACTCCCAGCCGCAGGCCGGGCAGGAATCCGAACCCGACACCCACCGGCCTCGGCCCGCGCCCGAGGCCATCCCGCTCCAGCCGGCCGGAGGACAGAAACCCGACGTGCACGACCACCCGGCATCGGACCACCTGACAGCGGACCACCCGTCAGCGGCCCCTTCGGCACCCGACGGTGCCTCCCCGGAGCAGGCGTCCCCGGACCGCTCCGTACCCGCCCCCGACGGCTCCGAGCGGCGTACCGGTCAGGCGACCCCGCCCGGGAAGCCCACGCCGATGCGGCGGGACGGGGACCGGCTGAGGTTCGTCGGCGCCGCGACCCGGCGGATCGCCCGCGGCATCGACCTCGAAGAGATCGTGATGGGTCTGTGCCGGGCCACCGTGCCCACCTTCGCCGACACCATCCTGGTCTATCTGCGCGAGCCGCTGCCGGTCGGTGACGAGCGGCCCACCGGCCCGCTGGTGCTGCGGCTGCGGCGCAGCGACCGGATCCCGGCCGAGCGCGACACCGAGGGCGGATTCGTGCCGGCCGCCACGCCCGCACCCTCGGAACTGGACTCCATCGGCTCGGAGCGGTGCACGGTGCGGCCCGGCAGCGCGCTCGCCGAAGTGCTGCGCGGCGTACGGCCGGTGTTCACCGACGCGCCCGCCGCACGCGCCGCGCTGCCCGAACTCCTGGGTGAGGGTGCGGAATCGGCCGTCCCCGGTGGTCAGCGGGCGATCCTCGCGCCGCTGCGCGGCCGGCGCCGGGTGATCGGCGCGGCCCTGTTCCTGCGCGGCCCCGAGCGCATCGCCTTCGAGGCCGACGACCTGCTGGTCGCCGCCCAGCTCGCCACGCACAGCGCCCTCGGCATCGACAAGGCGGTGCTGTACGGGCGGGAGGCGTACATCGCGGACGAGTTGCAGCGGACCATGCTGCCGGAGAACCTGCCGCGCTGCACCGGCGTGCGGCTGGCCTCCCGCTATCTGCCGGCCGCCGAGACCGCGCGCGTGGGCGGTGACTGGTACGACGCCATCCCGCTGCCCGGCAGCAGGGTCGCGCTGGTCGTCGGCGACGTCATGGGGCACTCCATGACCTCCGCCGCGATCATGGGCCAGCTGCGCACCACCGCGCAGACCCTGGCCGGTCTCGACCTGCCGCCGCAGGAGGTGCTGCACCACCTCGACGAGCAGGCGCAGCGGCTCGGCGCGGACCGCATGGCGACCTGTCTGTACGCGGTGTACGACCCGGTCGCGCACCGCATCACCATCGCCAACGCCGGTCATCCGCCGCCCATTCTGCTGCCCCTCGGCGGGCGGGCCGAGGTGCTGCGGGTGCCCGCGGGCGCCCCGATCGGCGTCGGCGGCGTGGACTTCGAGGCGGTCGAGCTGGACGCGCCCGCCGGGGCGACGCTGCTGCTCTACACGGACGGCCTGGTCGAGTCCCGGCTGCGGGACGTGTGGACCGGCATCGACCAGCTGCGCGACAAGCTCGCCGCGACCGCGCAGCTGACCGGCCCGGACCACCCGCCGCCGCTGGAGGCGCTGTGCGACGAGGTGCTCGACATGCTCGGTCCGGGCGACCGGGACGACGACATCGCGCTGCTCGCCGCCCGCTTCGACGGGATCGCGCCGAACGACGTGGCGTACTGGTTCCTCGAGCCGGAGGACGCCGCTCCCGGCCGGGCCCGCCGGCTGGCCCGCCGGGCGCTGTCCCGGTGGGGCATGGAGGACCTGAGCGACTCGGTGGAGCTGCTGGTCAGCGAGGTGGTCACCAACGCGGTCCGGTACGCCTCCCGCCCGGTCACCCTGCGGCTGCTGCGTACGGACGTCCTGCGCTGCGAGGTCGGTGACGACGTGCCCCAGCTCCCGCGGCTGCGGCAGGCACGCGCCACGGACGAGGGCGGCCGCGGCCTCTACCTGGTCAACCGCCTGGCCCGCCGCTGGGGCGCGACCCGGCTGAGCACCGGCAAGGTGGTGTGGTTCGAGCTGAACCACACCGGCTGAACAAGAGAACGGCACGGGCCGGTCCCCGCACTGTGCGGGGGCCGGCCCGGTGCGGTGTCCGCCAGCGTCCGCCGTCCGGCTGCTCAGGACTGCTGTCGTGCCATGCGTTCGGCGGCACGCTTCCGCGAGGGTTCGAGTGGGTGGGCGCCTGAGCCGGCACCGCCGCCGAGAGCCCGGCCGGGCGGAGTGGTCGTGGGGGGCAAGATTTCGTCAAGGGCCCATCGGTGGCCCGCCCGGCGGTAGGGGGGAGTGACCCGTTCCCAGGCCAGCTCCAGGATCGTGCCACTGGCGGGGACGACCACCGGGGCACCGCGCGCCCCGCCCGGGTGGCGGGTGTCGAAGGCGCGCACCTCGGCCGTGCCGTCCGGGTAGAGGTGGCTGGTGCCCCGGCCGACCTGGGAACCCTGGGGACAGGCGTGCACTCCACGCTGTTCGATCGTCGTACGGGAGCAGGTGGGGAAGGCTTCGGGCCGGAAGCGGAGCGAGGCGTCGAAGAGGAACACGAAGCGGCGTGCCCCGGCCGGCTCTGCCCGGCCGGTGCGGTCGAAGGCCACGCGCACACCGTGCGTGGTACCACCATCCGGGACGATCATGGCGCTGAGGGCATCGAGGTGACGACGGCCGGGCACGTCTGGTTCGTACGGGCGTTGAGGGCCGCCCGGCGCGGGATCGGGCGGTGAGCCTTCCCCGCCGACCGCGCTCGGTGCCGCCGGGCACAGCAGTGCCACTGCTGCCGTGACCACCGCTGCGATGTGACGTTTCCCCGTGCGCATACGTCCGCCCTCTCCCCCGTACCGGTCACCCTGCGTCCATGCTCACCCGGCCGCGGGTGGCGTGCCTGTGCCCCGTCACGCCTGGGGCCGGCCGTACCCAGGGACAATGAAACCCAGGAATGCGACAATGAACTAATGCATTCACGCAGCGAGTTGGGGGACTTCTTACGTTCACGGCGGGCCAGGATCCGACCCGAGGACGTCGGTTTCGCCTCCGGCTCGGGCCTGCGGCGCGTGCCGGGGCTGCGCCGTGAGGAGCTGGCGCATCTGGCGGGGGTGAGCATCGACTACTACGTACGCCTGGAGCAGGGCCGCAACCGCAGCGTGTCGGACGCCGTGCTCGGGGCGGTGGCTGCCGCATTGAGGTTGGATGAGGACGAGCGCGCCCATCTCTTCCGGCTGGCGCGGCCCCGGAAGTCGGACCCGGACCCCGGGCAGGCCAACGGCGGGGCAGCACGCCCCGGAGTGCGTCGGCTGCTGGACTGGATCACCGCTCCGGCGCTCGCCATGGGCCGCCGGATGGACGTGATGGCCTGGAACCGGCCCGTGTGCGCCCTCATCACCGACTTCGCCGCACTGCCTCCGGCCGAGCGCAACCTGTGCCGGCTCCATCTGCTGAACGACGAGATCGGCCGCCGCTACCCGGACCGTGAGATGGTCGCCCGTGAGGCAGTGGGCCATCTTCGTATCGCGGCGGGCCGCTTCCCCGAGGACCCCGAACTGTGGCGGCTGGTCGAGGAACTCAACCAGGGCAGCGAGGAGTTCCGGCGTCACTGGCGGCAGCACACCGTGCGCACCAAGTCCCACGGTCTCAAACGCATCGACCACCCCGAGGCCGGCCCGCTCACCCTCTCCTACGAGATCACCCACTTTCCCCAGGACCCCGAGCTGAGCCTCCTCGTCTACACAGCCGCTCCGGGCTCGCCCGAGGAGGAGGCACTGCGCGTCATGGCCAAGGCGTAGGCCGGTGAGTGGGTCTGGGCGTACCCAGGTTCGCCGTGTCCCCGGTGAGACTGGGGGGAGGGAACCGGTCAGCCAGCCGCCCAGGATGGACAGGACCATCCGCTCCATCGACTCCGCCGAGGTCCTCCATGCGTCTGCTCGCGTCCGCCCTGGCAGCATTCACCGCGCTCGCCCTCACGCCCGCCACCGCCTCCACCTCCGCACCACTCCCCGACCGTTATACGATCCCGGGGGCGAGGGCCTTCCCGACCGGCGTGGCCTACGAACCGCGCAGCGGGTACTTCTACGTGGGCAGCGCCCAGGACGGCACCCTCTACCGGGGACACGTGCGCAAGCCCACCGTACGGGTCTGGTCGCCCAGCGGGCAGGACGGACGCTCCTTCACCGCCGGCATGACCGTCGACGGCGAGGGACGGCTCTACGTCAACGGCGGCAGCACGGGCACGCTGCGCGTCTACGACACCGCGACCGGCGCCCTGCTGACCACGCTGCACGGCGCGGAGGGTGGTTTCGTCAACGAGGTCACAGTGGCCGTGGACGGCACCGCCTATGTCACCGACTCCTTCAAGCCGGTCCTCTACCGTCTGACCGAGGACGAGGGCGGCCGGTGGAAGCTGGAACGCTGGCTCGACGTCGACGCCTCGGGCATCGACTGGATCGACGGACAGCACAACCTCAACGGCATCGCGGCGGTCGGCGCCCGTTACCTGCTCACCGTGCAGAGCAACACCGGAAAACTGTGGCGTATCGACCGCTTCACCGGCCAGACCACCGAGGTCGACCTCGGCGGCCGCGCTCTTCCCAACGGCGACGCCCTGGTGTGGAGGGACGGCCGCCTCCATGTGACGCAGGGAAACCTGTACGCCGATCCTGACACCGAGCCGCAGGTCGCCGTCATCGAGATGAACGACGACCTCACACGCGGCCACTTCCTCAACCCTCTTGTCCCACCGCGGGGCTTCCACCATCCCGCCGGCGCGGCCATCACCGACCACGACCGCCTTCTCGTCGTCAACAGCCAGTACAACCGCTGGGCGGCCGGCCTTCCCCCGGAGACCCTGCCTTTCACGATCTCCAGCCTGCCGCTCGAGTAGCGGAACCGTGAATCGTTCGTCTCTGTCGCCCTCCGGGAGTGTCTGGTCAACAGCGGATCCCGCGTCGGAGACCCTGGTCGTGGTGAGCGCCGGACACGACGTGCTCCGTCCGGCCTTCCTGCTGAAGGACCTGCAGGCACGCGCCACGGACGAGGGCGGCCGCGACCTCTACCTGGTCGCCTGGCCCGCCGCCGGGGCGCGACCCGGCTGAGCACCGGCAAGGTGGTGTGGTTCGAACTGAGCCACACCGGCTGAAGCACGGCGGCTGAAGCACGGCAGGCACGCCGAACCGCACGAACGAGGTGGGGGCACCCGGTGACAACACCGGATGCCCCCACCTCGTGGGTCTCCCCGCCTACTGCTGCTCCTCGCCGTCCGGCGTCTCGTCCGGGTCGGGCGGGATCTCGTCGGTGGGCGGGGTGAAGGACGGCGACGACGGTGGTGTGGTCGTCGGCTCCTCGGCCGGGGGCTCGGTCGTCGGCTCCTCGGTCGTCGGTTCCTCGGTGGTCGGAGCCTGCGTGGTCGGTTCCTCGGTCGTCGGTTCCTCGGTGGGCGACTGGGACGGTGACGCGGGCGCCGACGAGGACGGGGGCGGGGCGACGGCCGCTCCCTGGTCGGTCTCCAGGTCGAACCTGCTGGTCTCCTCCATCACGCCGAAGGTGTACGCGGCCCAGATCTGTGCCGGGAAGCCGCCTCCGTTGACCCGGTCCTGGCCGCCCGCCCCGTACATCTCGACCTGCGGGTGCGGGGCCTTGTCGTCCTCGCCGAACAGGCCGACCGTGGTGACCAGGTCGGGGGTGTAGCCGGCGAACCAGGCCGACTTGTTGTTGTCGGAGGTGCCCGTCTTGCCGGCGACCGGCTGGCCGTCGCGCAGCGGGTTGTCCCGGACCGAGGCCTGCGCGGTGCCGTCGTCGACCACGCCGGTCAGGACCGAGGTCACCGTGTCGGCGGCCTCGCGGCTGATGGCCTGCTCGCCGACGGCGTCCGGGATGGTGACGGTGCGGTTGAGGTGCTCCGCCGACTTGATGAGCGTCGGGGTGGTGCGCTTGCCGTGGTTGTCGAGGGTGGCGTAGACGGCGGCCATGTCCAGCGGGCTCGCGCCCATGGAGCCCAGGGTCTGGGCGGGCACCGCCTCCAGGTCCTCGACGTCCATGCCGAGCCTGCCCGCGGTCTCCATCACCTTCTCCATGCCGACGTCGACGCCCATCTGCGCGAAGACGGAGTTGACGGACCTGTTCATGGCCGTCTGGACGGTGATGTCGCCGTAGTCCTTGTCGTCCTCGTTCTCCGGGGCGAAGCCGACCTTCGTGCCGTCGTCCTCGACGGGGCGCTTGCTGGTGCCGTCGTAGACGGTGCCGGCCGCGATCGGCCGGCCGTCCTGCGTCTCGGCCTCCTCCTCGACGGCGGCGGCCAGGATGACCGGCTTGAAGGTGGAGGCGGGCTGGTAGTCGGAGCGGGTCGCGTTGTTCGTGAAGTGCTTGAGGTAGTCCACGCCGCCGTACATCGCCACGACCGCGCCGGTCTTCGGGTCCACGGAGACGGCGCCGGCCTGGACGTCGGCGTCGACCTCGCGCTCCCCGGCGTCCAGTTCGCCGGTGAGCTGGGTCTGGACCGCCTCCTCCAGCGCCTTCTGATTCTTCTTGTCGATGTTGAGGGTGATGGTCCAGCCGCCGAGGTCGACCAGGGCGTCGGCCTCCTTGGCGTCCGCGGCGGTGCCCTGGTCGACCAGCCGGCGCTTCAGCGCGGCGTTGGCCTCGTTCACCAGGTAGCCGACCTGACCGGCCCGGCCCGGATTGCCCTTGGGGTCCTTGGGCACCGGGAACTCCATGCCGGACCGCTCGGCGGCGTCCAGCCACTTCTCCTCGACCATGTTGTCCAGGACGTAGTTCCAGCGGTTCTTGACGAGCTTCTTGCCGGCGTCCGAGGCCACCGCCCAGTCGTACTGGCTCGGCGCCTGGAGCAGCGCGGCGAGGTAGGCGCCCTGCTCGACGGTCAGGTCCTCGGCGTCGACCCGGTAGTAGGCCTGGGCGGCGGCCTGGACACCGTAGGCGCCGCGGCCGTAGTAGCTGGTGTTCATGTAGCCGGCGAGGATGTGGTCCTTGGACTTCTCCCGGTCCAGCTTCAGGGAGATGACGAGCTCCTGGAGCTTGCGCGAGACCGTCTGCTCCTGGGTCAGGTAGTAGTTCTTCACGTACTGCTGGGTGATCGTCGAACCACCCTGCGCGCCCTTGCCGGCCACGGTGTTGAGCAGACCGCGCGCGGTGCCCTTGAGGTCGACGCCGGCGTCCTGGTAGAACGTCTTGTTCTCGGCGGCGACGAACGCCCGCCGGACCGGCTTGGGGACCTGCGCCAGGTCGACGACCTCGCGGTTGACCTCGCCGTCGCGGGCCATGACCGAGCCGTCGCTGTACTTGTAGACGTTGCTCTGCTGCTGGGCGTCGGCGTTCCCCTCGGGGATGTCGATCACCATGTACAGCACGATGAAGGCGCCCATGCCGAGCAGGCAGAGGCCGAAGGCCGTGCCGAGGATCTTCTTCCAGGTGAAGAGGCGGCGTATCCGGCCCGGGCCGTTCCCGCCCGACGAACGGCCCTCGGATGCCGCACGGTGCCCACCGCGCTGTCGCGCGCGTCGTTCTTCCGCTCGTCCCATGGGTCCGCTCTGCTCCGCTTCGTTCGTGTGTGCCGACGAAGCACACGGGTTCGCCGCTCAGGTCAACTCCGCAAGCTAACACCGGAAGCTATGACAAACATCGACCGATCCGGCCTTTACGGGCGTGACAATCAGCACCCTCCCCACCGGAACCTCCTCCCGCCTCACCAGAACCGACGTGCGAAACCTGTTCACGGTTGCCGCGAGGCGTTAAAGTGATATCACTTAGATAGACAGGCGCCAGCGGCACCCAGGTCGCGCCGCGGCGCCCCGAGACACGGGGGATCACCCATGCCCACACACGACACCCAGACAGCGGCACCGGCCGCACCGGCCGCGGCCGACGTCCCCGAGATGCCGACCCCGCGCGTGCGGGAGACGGTGGCGCACAGCATCGGCGGCGGGCTCGCCCTGACACTCGGCCTGGTCGGACTGCTGCTCGGCATCGGGATGGTCGTCGGCGCCACGGCGGTCACCACGACTGCCGGAAAGGCCCTGCTGATCGTCTTCGGCGTCCTGATCGCCCTCGCCGCGTTCCTCGCCATGTGCGGACTGAACATGGTGGCGCCGGGCGAGGCCCGGGTGGTCCAGCTCTTCGGACGCTACCGGGGCACGATCCGCCAGGACGGCCTGCGCTGGGTGAACCCCCTCACCTCGCGCGTCAAGATCTCGACCCGGGTCCGCAACCACGAGACCGCGGTCCTCAAGGTGAACGACGCCTACGGCAACCCGATCGAGCTGGCCTCGGTCGTGGTGTGGCGGGTGGCGGACACCGCGCAGGCCACCTTCGAGGTGGACGACTACATCGAGTTCGTCTCCACCCAGACCGAGGCAGCCGTCCGGCACATCGCCATCGAGTACCCGTACGACGCCCACGAGGAGGACGGCCTCTCGCTGCGCGGCAACGCCGAGGAGATCACCGAGAAGCTCGCGGTCGAGCTGCGCGCACGCGTGGACGCGGCCGGCGTCGAGATCATCGAGTCCCGCTTCACCCACCTCGCCTACGCCCCCGAGATCGCCTCGGCGATGCTCCAGCGGCAGCAGGCGGGCGCGGTCGTCGCGGCCCGGCAGCTGATCGTGGAGGGCGCCGTGGGCATGGTCGAGACGGCGCTGGCCCGGATCGCCGAGCAGGACATCGTCGAGCTGGACTCCGAGCGCAAGGCCGCGATGGTGTCCAACCTGATGGTGGTCCTGTGCGGTGACCGTGCGGCCCAGCCGGTCCTCAACACCGGGTCCCTCTACCAGTGACCGCCCCCTCCGACTCCCCCGGGGGCCAGACCCCTCGGCGCAGGCCGCAGCAGCAGCGCAAGCAGGTGCTGCTGCGGCTGGACCCGCTGGTGTACGAGGCGCTGGCGCGGTGGGCGAACGACGAGCTGCGCTCGGCGAACGCGCAGATCGAGTTCCTGCTGCGGCGGGCGCTCACGGAGGCGGGCCGGCTGCCCGGCGGGGCAGGCCCCCTGCCCCGCCGGGGGCGCCCACCCGTCCAGCCGCCGACCGCGCCCGCACAGCCGCCGCCCGAGCAGCCGTCCGCACAGCCGCCGCCCCTGCAGCAGCCCGAGGGCCCCTCCGGACCCCGCTGACCCGAACCTCCCGGGCCCGGTGACCCACCCCGGGCTCCGACGATCGACCCCTCCGCCCCCCTCTCCGACCCTCAGGCCCCGCCCCACCACCCGGGCAGACGCGGCCCGCACACCCACCACCCGAGGACCCGGCCAAGCCCCGCCAACCCGAGCACCCCGAACCCGGCAACCCACCCCGGGCCCCGACAACCAATCCCTCCGACCCACCCTCTCCGGACCCCGGTCCTCGCCGCCTCCGGCCTTTCCTCCCTCCGGCTCCCGCTTCCGGTCTCCCCCAGGCTCCTCGCCCCAGGCCCCGGCCGCCATCCGTCCCGGACCCCTCGGCACCCCTCAGCCCTAGCCCTTCCCCCACGCCGGTGACAGAGCCGTGACAACCGGCCCCCACCTGGGCCTCGGCACCGCTGCCCCCGGTGTACACACGCGACGTATACACGGCACGTATACACACTGTGTAGAGTGCTCGCCATGTCCATCGGTCACACACTCCTCGGACTCCTGGAGTCCGGCCCGCGCCATGGTTACGACCTGAAGCGGGCCTTCGACGCGAAGTTCGGTCAGGACCGGCCCCTGCACTACGGCCAGGTCTACTCGACGATGTCCCGCCTGCTGAAGAACGGACTCGTCGAAGTCGACGGCATCGAGGCCGGCGACGGCCCCGAGCGCAAGCGGTACGCGATCACCGAGGCAGGCGTCACCGACGTCGCCTGCTGGCTCGCCACGCCGGAGAAGCCGGAGCCGTACCTCCAGTCGACGCTCTACACCAAGGTCGTCCTCGCGCTGCTCACCAGCCGCGACGCCGCCGACATCCTCGACACCCAGCGCTCCGAGCACCTGCGCGGCATGCGCGCCCTCACCGAGCGCAAGCGCCGGGGCGACCTGGCCGACCAGCTCATCTGCGACCACGCCCTGTTCCACCTCGAGGCCGACCTGCGCTGGCTGGAGCTCACCGCCGCGCGCCTCGACAAACTCCGTGAGGCGGTCTCCCGATGACGATCCCCGCCGGATCCCTGCTCACCGCCCAGGACCTGCGCAAGGCGTACGGGCCGACCCCCGCGCTCGACGGGGCCGCGTTCTCCATCCACCCCGGTGAGGTCGTGGCCGTGATGGGCCCCTCCGGGTCGGGCAAGTCGACCCTGCTGCACTGCCTCGCCGGGATCGTCACGCCCGACTCCGGCTCGATCACGTACGGCGGGCGCGAACTGACCGCGATGAACGACTCCGAGCGCTCCAGACTCAGGCGCTCGGAGTTCGGCTTCGTGTTCCAGTTCGGGCAGCTCGTGCCGGAGCTGACCTGCGTGGAGAACGTCGCGCTGCCGATGCGACTGAACGGCACACCCCGCAAGGAGGCCGAGCGGGCCGCCCTGGTCTGGCTCGAGCGGCTGGAGGTCGACGACGTCCGCGCGAAGCGGCCCGGCGAGGTCTCCGGCGGCCAGGGGCAGCGGGTCGCCGTGGCCCGGTCGCTGGTCACCGGCCCGCGGGTGCTGTTCGCCGACGAGCCGACCGGCGCCCTGGACTCGCTCAACGGCGAGCGCGTGATGGAACTGCTCACCGACGCCGCCCGGTCCACCAACGCCGCCGTCGTCCTGGTCACGCACGAGGCGCGGGTGGCCGCGTACTCCGACCGCGAGGTCGTCGTACGCGACGGGAAGTCCCGGGACATGGAGCACGCCGTATGAGCGGGACCAAGGAGCGCGCCCGCACCGCCCCCAAGGCCCCCTCCGCACCCGCCTCCGCAGTCCGGGGGGAGTCGAAGGCGCGGAGGGTGGTCCGGGACCTGGGCATGGGTGTCCGCTTCGCCCTGGCCGGCGGGCGCGAGGGATGGGTCAGGGCGCTGCTCACCGGCGTCGGTGTCGGTCTCGGCGTGGCGCTGCTGCTGCTCTGCTCCGCGCTGCCCGGTGTGCTGGCGGAGCGGGACCGGCGGGAGGAGGCGCGCCTGGACTGGCCCTTCCCCAGCGAGGTCATCCCGAAGGCCGACGACACCCTGGTCGTCGCGCGGACCGACACCGGTTTCCGGGACCGGCACATCCGCGGCCGGATGATGGAACCGGAAGGCCCGGATGCCCCGCTGCCGCCGGGCCTGGGCGGGTTCCCGGCGGCCGGTGAGATGGTGGTCTCCCCCGCCCTGAAGGACCTCCTCGCGTCGGACGGCACCGGGCTGCTGCGCGAGCGGCTGCCGTACGACGTCGTGGGGACGATCGGGGAGCAGGGGCTCATCGGCTCGCAGGAGCTCGCCTATTACACGGGCGCCACGGGGCTCGCGGACCTGATCAGCAGCACGTCGACGGTGCGCCTGGACGATTTCGGCCCGCCTCCCGGGCAGGTGTCCGAAGAAGAGAACGACCCGGTGCTCACGCTGCTGATCCTGGTCGTCTTCGTGGTGCTGCTGACGCCGGTCGCCGTGTTCATCGCCACGGCCGTACGGTTCGGCGGCGAGCGGCGCGACCGCCGGCTGGCGGCACTGCGGCTGGTCGGCTCCGACGCGGCGAGCACCCGGCGGATCGCGGGGGGCGAGGCGCTCGCCGGAGCGCTGCTCGGCCTGGTCCTCGGCACGGGGTTCTTCCTGATCGGCCGCCAGCTGGCCGCCTCCGTCGAGATCTTCGGAATCAGCGTCTTCCCCGGTTACCTGAACCCTTCGCCGCTGCTGGCCCTGCTGGTCGCGACAGCGGTCCCGGCGGCCGCGGTGCTGGTGACGCTGCTCACCCTGCGCGGGGTCGTCATCGAACCGCTGGGCGTGGTCCGTACGGTGCGTCCGCCCCGGCGCCGGCTGTGGTGGCGGCTGCTGCTGCCGCTGGTCGGCATCGCGATGCTCTACCCGATGGTCGGGCAGGGCCGCGAGAACGGGGAATTCAACGAGTACCTGGTCGCCGGCGGTGTCCTGCTGCTGCTCATCGGGATCACCGCGCTGCTGCCATGGATCGTGGAGACGGTCGTCTCCCGGCTCGGCAAGGGCAGCCTGTCGTGGCAGCTGGCGGTGCGCCGGCTTCAGCTCAGCAGCGGCGCGGCGGCCCGGATGGTCAACGGGATCGCGGTGGCGGTGGCCGGCGCGATCGCGCTCCAGATGCTGTTCGCCGGCGTCGAGGGCGACTACACCAAGGACACCGGGTTCGACGTGTCGCTGGCCCAGGTGCAGGTGGAGTTGCCGGACGGCCAGGAACTCGCCCCCGCCGCCGCGAAGCTGGCGGACACCAAGGGGGTGAACAAGGTCTACGCGCTGTCCCACGGCTACCTCGCCGACAAGCCCTGGCAGCAGGAGCCGGAGAGCAGCACCGCACTGACCGTCGCCGACTGCGCGACCCTGCGCACGGTGGCGGATCTCCCCTCGTGCCGGGACGGCGACGTGTTCGCGGTGTCCGGCGCCGAGTACGACACCGGCACCTCGACGCTGAACGAACCGGGCCGGGACCTCTACCTCGAGGTACCCGATCCCTCGGCCCCCTCCGGCTACGGCGAGAGCGTCACCTGGACGGTTCCCGCGGGGGTCAAGCAGGCCCGGTCGATTCCGGACCCGGTGGGCAATGAGAGCGGCGGCTTCCTGCTGACGCCGGGCGCGATGACGGCGGGGATGACCGGCACGCTCTCCGGTCAGTTCTACCTCGGGATCGACGACTCGGTGCCGTACGCCATGGAGCACGTGCGGAACACGGCCGCCGCGATCCATCCGCTGACGGACGTGATCAGGTGGAACGCCACCGAGCGTTCCGGGAGCTATGACTCGATCCGCACCGGCCTGTTCGTCGGCGCGACCTGCGTCCTGGCGTTGATCGGGGCGAGTCTGCTGGTCTCGCAGCTGGAGCAGCTGCGCGAACGCCGCAAGCTGCTGTCGGCGCTGGTCGCCTTCGGCACCCGCAGGCGCACGCTGAGCCTGTCCGTGCTGTGGCAGACGGCCGTGCCGATCGGTCTGGGGCTGCTGCTGGCCTCGGCGGTGGGGGGCACGCTGGGCGCCGTCCTGCTGCGGATGACGTCGGCACCGGTACGGATGGACTGGGTGAGCCTGTTGCAGATGACGGGTGTCGGTGCGGGTGTCGTCGTGGTGGTGACGTTGCTGAGCATGCCGCCCCTCCTGCGCATGATGCGGCCGGACGGCCTGCGCACGGAGTGACCGGGGCGGTGGCGGCCGGTCCCGGGCGGCACGGGATGCCTGGTCCATGCTGCCAGGACCGGCCGCCCGGTCCTGGCAGCCCGGTCCTGGCAGCATGGACCGCGTTCGACCCACCCCTCCACCAGGAGCGTTCCCCATGTCGTTCGCGTCCGTCGAGTCCCTCAAGTCCCGTCTCCCCGACTACGCCCGGGACCTGAGGCGCAACCTGGACTCGGTCATCGGCGCCTCGGACCTGCCGCTCCAACGGCTGTGGGGGACGGTGCTGTCGACGGCGATCGCCTCACGCTCGGCCGTCGTGCTGCGCGAGCTGGCACCGGAGGCGAGGGCGGTGCTGTCGCCCGAGGCGTACCGGGCGGCGAAGACCACCGCTTCGGTGATGGCCCTGAACAACGTCTTCTTCCGGACCCGCCATCTGCTCTCGGACGAGGAGTACGGCACCCTGCGCGCGGGCCTGCGGATGAACGTCCTCGCCGACCCGGGCGTCGACCGGACCGACTTCGAGTTCTGGGCGTTCGCGGTCTCCGCGGTCAACGGCTGCGGGCTGTGCCTCGACGCGCACGAATCGGCCCTGCGCGGGGCGGGCGTCGAACGCGAGGTCGTCCAGGAGGCCCTCAGGATCGCCGCGGTGATCCAGGCCGTCGCCACCACCCTGGAGGCGGAGTCGACCCTCGCGGACCTCGAGGGCCTCGGGGACACCGGAACCACCGGGAGTCTCGGGACCACCGGGACCACCAGGAGCCTCGGGACCACCAGGAGCCTCGGGGACACCAGGAGCCTCGGGGACACCGAGAGCAGCGAGGGCACTGGGGAGACCGGGAGCCTCGGGGGCACTGGGAGCAGCGAGGGCACCGGAAGCACCGGGGACACCGGGAGCCCCGGAGATCCTGGGAGCCTCGGTAAGTGACTCCGCGCGCACCGGCCCCACCGGCGGCGGTCGGGGACGGAGCGGCTGCCTACTCCCGCCCGTCCTCCACTTGCGTGTCCCTGCCGTCCTCCGGCGGCTTCGGCCCGGCGGGTGACGCCGGCGGGGCCGGCGGCACGGGGTGGTTCACGGCCGCCGACGCCGCCGTGGCCCCCCGGGGCTTCGGGGCGAGTCGCGCGACCGGCTCCTGGGCGTACGCGCGGAGGTAGACCACGACGGTGTTGGTCACCGCGACCAGTGGTACGGCGACCACCGCACCGCCGATCCCCGCCACCATGCCTCCGGTGGCGACCGCCAGGACCACCGCGAGCGGGTGGACGCGGACCGCGCGGCCGAGGATGAACGGCTGGAGGATGTGGCCCTCGATCTGCTGCACCGCCAGGACCACCACCAGCGTCATGACGGCCGTGAACACGCCCTGGGTGACCAGGCCGACGACGACCGCCAGCGCGCCCGAGACCACCGCGCCGACGAGCGGGATGAAGGCGAACAGGAAGATGAAGACGGCGAGCGGCACCGCCATCGGCACGTCCAGGATGTAGATGCCGAGGCCGATGAAGATCGCGTCGATCAGTGCCACTATCACCGTGCCGCGCACATACGCCGTCAGCGTCCGCCACGCGGCCGGTCCGGCGCCGGCGACGCCCGGACGGGCGGCGGCGGGCACCAGCTTCAGCGTCCACTCCCAGATGCGCTTGCCGTCGTAGAGCAGGAACAGCGTCGAGAAGACCGCGAGCAGGATGCCGGTGAGCGCCTCGACGACGACCGTCACGCCTTCCAGGCCCGCCGAGGTGATCTGCTCGGTGTTGGCGCCGACCGCCTCGCGCAGGTTCTTGGCGATGTCGTTGATCTGGCGGTCGGTGACGTGGAAGGGGCTGTTGAGCAGCCAGTTGCGCAGCTCGTCGATGCCGTCCTGGATCTGGTCGGAGAGGGTGTCGATGTTCTCCATGACCTGCCAGGTCACGAACCACCCTATGAGGCCGATGACGACGAACCCGAACAGCGCGGTCAGCGCCGTGGCCGGTCCGCGCGGCAGCCCGATCCTCCGCAGCCGGGCCACCGTCGGCTGGAGCAGTGCCGTGATCAGCAGCGCGGAGGCGAAGGCCAGCACCACGAGCTGGACGGCGCCGATGACCCGCATGAGCACCCAGACCGTCCCCGCGAGCACCAGCAGGCGCCACCCGGCCTCGGCGGCGACCCGCACGCCCCAGGGCACGGCGTGCGCGGGATCGGGACGGGAGGGAAGGACAAGGGTGGGAGCCGCCGCGGGGCCGTGGTCGTCCGGCGACCCGGGTGCCCGGTCGGCGGGTTCGGCGGGTTCGGCGGGGGTGGTGGAGGCCTCGGAGGGGGCGGCCGATCCGGGCGTGGCGTCGGGTTCGGGGCTCGCCCGGTTCTCCCGTTCCATCTCGGCGCGGCGTTCCTCCAACCGCCTGCTCACCTCGGTCAGTCCGGCTCCGATCCGGCCGAGCCATCCTGGCACGTGCGACATGATGCGTCCTCTTCCCCCGGTTCTCCCCATCACTCCCCACTGCCCCTGGGGCCACCGATCAGACCGTACATGGCGAAAGCCCCGCACCGTAGGACGGTGCGGGGCTCTGCCGTGGTCGAGCGGGGCTGGTACCGGCGGGGCTCTAGTACCAGTTGTTGGCCTGCCAGAACGACCAGGCGCCGCAGGGGCTTCCGTAGCGGTCGTTCATGTAGTTGAGGCCCCACTTGATCTGGGTCGCCGGGTTGGTCTGCCAGTCGGCGCCGGCGGAGGCCATCTTGGTTCCCGGCAGCGCCTGGACGAGACCGTAGGCGCCGGAGGAGGGGTTGACGGCCTTGTAGTTCCAGGTGGACTCGTGGTCCACGATGTTGCTGAAGCACTGGAACTGGTCGGCCGGAATCATCTGCCGGGCCATCGCCTGGACCTCGGCGACGCTGTACGAGCTCTGGACCGCGAAGTCGGCGGCGGACGCGGAGGCCGTCTTGGAACGGCTGGCGGCCTCCTCGGCCTCCTCGCGCTCCTTGGCTTCCTGCTCCGCCTTGGCCGCCTTGGCCGCCTTCTCGGCGGCTTCCTGCTTCTTGGCGATCGCGGTCTCGGCGGCTGCCTTGCGGGCCGCTTCCTCCGCGTCCTTCTTGGCGCTCGTGTCCGCGGCGATGGCCATGGTTTCGGCCTGCTGCGTCAGGGACGCGGTCTGCACCTCGACCTGCTGGCCCGCGGGGATGTCCGCGAGCAGCGTGGTGCCGGCCGCCGTCGCCTCGGCGTCATTATTGGTCTGCGCCACACTGCCCGACGCAACACCGACGACACTTCCGACAGCGGTGACCGCGGTGGCCGAAGCCACTGCGAATCCCCGGACCGAAATCCGGCTCACACGGTTTCCTTCCAGCATCGACCGCTTCGGTGACCCTCGCGGACGCAATCGTGCCCCTGGCACTGGCCTCCCCAACTCGGGTCACGGGAGGCACGGGCCCGGTGGGCAACTCCCGAACGGGAGCGCCGCGTGGTGCTCGGGCGGCATACGACGACGCTATGGAGTTGATGCTGGTGCTCATGTGGCGCCCTACCGCTGGGGGCAGGGCTGTGTCGTATGCGGGGCCTGACAGGAATGAGACTCTGCCGTAATACGGAGCCGGGAGGCAATTCCATCGTGAGTGTGAAAGCTCACACCCCGTTTGACCCGGGCGATCAGCGGAAAGCCGCACGCACGCCGACGCCGCCCGGTTAGGCTCTTCGCCTTTCCGGACGGCGTCAACTCATCGGACCGGGCAGACGGTTCGGATCACCCGGACCGCCATACCACCCATACCGCTCAGACCGCTCAGATGTGCCCGTCCTCCAGCATTTCGGTCACGAGCGCGGCGATCTGGGACCTCTCGGACCGGTTCAGGGTGACGTGGGCGAAGAGCGGATGGCCCTTCAGTTTCTCGACGACGGCGACCACACCGTCGTACCGGCCCACCCTGAGGTTGTCCCGCTGGGCGACGTCGTGGGTCAGGACGACCCGCGAATTGGCGCCGATCCGGGACAGGACGGTCAGCAGGACGTTCCGTTCCAGCGACTGGGCCTCGTCCACGATCACGAACGCGTCGTGCAGCGAACGGCCCCGGATGTGCGTGAGCGGCAGGACCTCCAGCATGCCGCGCGCGGTGACCTCCTCGATGACCTCGCGGCTGGTGACCGCAGACAGCGTGTCGAAGACGGCCTGCGCCCAGGGGCTCATCTTCTCGGCCTCGCTGCCGGGGAGATAGCCGAGCTCCTGCCCGCCCACCGCGTACAGCGGGCGGAAGACCATCACCTTCTGGTGCTGGCGGCGCTCGAGCACCGCCTCCAGACCGGCGCACAGCGCCAGCGCCGACTTTCCGGTGCCGGCCCGCCCACCGAGGGACAGGATTCCCACGTCGGGGTCGAGCAGCAGGTCGAGCGCGATCCGCTGCTCGGCACTGCGGCCCTTGATGCCGAACGCCTCCCGGTCGCCGCGCACCAGTCGGACGCCGCCCTCGGGGGTGACCCGGCCGAGGGCCTTGCCGCGCTCCGACTGGATGGTCAGCCCCGTGTGCACGGGCAGGTCGGCCGCCTCGGGCACATGGACCCGGCCCTCCTCGAAGAGGACGTCCACCTGCTCGCCGGGCAGGGTCAGTTCGGACATTCCGGTCCAGCCGGAGGCGTCCGTGAGGGCGAGCTCGGCGCGGTACTCCTCGGCGAGGAGTCCCACGGAGGACGCCTTGATCCTGAGCGGGAGGTCCTTCGACACGACGGTGACGTCGAACCCCTCGGCCTGCAGATTGCGGGCGACCGCGAGGATGCGGGTGTCGTTGTCCCCCAGCCGGTAGCCGCTGGGCAGCAGGCCGGGGTCCGAGTGGTTGAGCTCGACACGCAGGGTTCCGCCGAGATCCCCGATAGGGAGGGGAGCATCGAGGCGGCCGTACCGCACCCGGAAGTCGTCGAGCAGGCGCAGGGCCTGCCGGGCGAAGTAGCCGAGTTCGGGATGGTGCCGCTTGGCCTCCAATTCCGTCACCACGACGACGGGAAGCACGACCTCGTGCTCGTCGAAGCGGCTCAGGGCGTTGGGATCGGCCAGCAGGACGCTGGTGTCGATGACATAGGTGCGCCGGTCGGGCTTGTGGCGCTTTGTGCTGGTCACCACGGAAGGACGTACCCCCTCGGAAGAGGTCGGGGAGCGACGGAGCGGAGCTGGACCGGTTGACGGCGCCGATGCACGGGCCGAGAACCGGCCCCCCGCTGCTTCGTCCGTGCCGTGACCGCACGGTCGGGCTGGTGCAAAGGGCCTCCCGGGCGGACGGCCCCGGGCCGCCCGCTGAGATCCGACACCCGTGATTCGGGTGTCGACCTGTCTGAGTCATGCCCTCGAACCATCGCCGCCATGCCCGATCTCCGGGCGGCGCCCCGATGAACTCCCCGTTACGTCCGGTCCTCCCAGCGCTCCCCGTCCGGGAGCGGGGTGGTGACGGGGCGGCGGGAGTGGGGGCCTCAGCCGCCGAAACGCCGGTGGCGGGCCGCGTAGTCGCGCATCGCGCGCAGGAAGTCGACCTTGCGGAAGGCCGGCCAGAAGACCTCGCAGAAGTAGTACTCCGAATGGGCGGTCTGCCACAGCATGAATCCGGACAACCGCTGCTCGCCGCTCGTACGGATGACGAGGTCCGGGTCGGGCTGGGCCCGGGTGTAGAGGTGACGTCCGATCATGTCGACGTCGACGTCCTCGGCGAGCGCCTCCATCGAGGTGCCCCTCTCATGGGCGTCGAGAATCATGGAGCGCACCGCGTCGGCGATCTCCTGGCGACCGCCGTAGCCGATGGCGACGTTGACCACTATTCCGTCGACCTGCGCGGTGGCCGACTCTGCCTCCTTGAGGCTGGCCTGCATCCCGGCCGGCAGCAGGTCGGGGTTGCCGACGTGGTGCACCCGCCAGCGGCCGTCGGCCGCGAGGCTGCGGACGACGTCCTCGATGATGCCGAGCAGCGGGACGAGTTCTTCCTCCGGCCGGTCGAAGTTGTCCGTCGACAGCAGCCAGAGGGTGACGACCTCGACGTCCGTCTCGGTGCACCAGCCGAGGAACTCACCGATCTTGTCCGCACCGGCCCGGTGGCCGTGGACGGTGCTGGAACCCGAGGCCTTCGCCCAACGGCGGTTGCCATCCATGATGACGCCGATGTGCTTCGGCACCTGATCGTGGTCCAGGTGGCCTTCCACCCGGCGTGCGTACAGCCTGACCAGCAGGCCGCGCAGCTTGTCACGCAGGTTCACGTGATCGTCAGCCCCTCCGTACGGATCGGACAGGGGCGGCACCCGCCGCGGTCCGCGGCATGCGGCCCGGTACTCGGCCGCGGGCGGACTCCGTCTCCCAATGGCAGCCCCCGGAGGCGAAGCCTACCCCTGCGGAGGCGGGGGGCCTCAACGCCGGGGGCCCCAGCGGTGAGGGTGTCAGCGCCAGGGGTCTCGGCGTCGAGGGTGGGGGGCGGGGCGGACCCGTATCCGTGCCCGTGCCCGTGCCCGTGTCCGGCGTCTGCCCGATGACCACCCGGGGCCGGGGCGGGGCGGCCCGCAGCCGGGCCCCGGACGCGGGCAAAGAAAACGGGCCGGTCCGTGGGGGGGATACGGACCGGCCCGAGGGGGGGTTTCCACCATAACCCTTCGTGAGTGATGCTGCGTGCATCGGCGCGCCACAACTACTCTCCGGAATCACCTGGCGACGCCCCGATGGCCATGGGGGCACACATTCCGGGCACCCCGAGGGGCGAAATGCGACGTTTCCTCCTGGAAGAAACGGGTGATAGCGGATCATCCCGTTCGGCGCGACGCGGCACACCCCCAGCGGAACCCCACCACGACCACTCTTCCGGCTGTCCCTCCGACGGGTGAACCGCGAGGAACGCCCGCTTGACCCACCGACGAGTCGGCGGTGGGGTGACGGCACGACACCCCTGGGCATTGCGCGCCCCCTCCACCACGCGGGTCGGGCGCGACACCGACGGACGCACGGGACGCACGGGACACACGGGATGCGCTGCGGGAAGACCGTGCCCGTGAGCCGGTCCGGTGGGTCTCGGTGTCTCGGTGGGTCTCGATGTCTCGGCCGACCTCAGCAGGTCTCGGTTTGCCTCGGCGGGTTTCCGTGGGCCTCAGGGCTTGCGCAGGTCGAAGAGGTGACGGCTGCTGTGGGCGACGAACGCACCCTCGGCCAGGATTCGTTCGTGCAGGGCACGCAGCTGGGGCAGGTACGCCTCGACAGTGAAGCCCGGAACCATCCAGATCACCTTGCGCAGGAAGTGCACGACGGCGGCGATGTCGTAGAACTCCATGCGCAGGCGTTCGGCCCGCAGGTCGACGATCTCCAGCCCGGCGGCCTCGGCCTCCCTGCGTTCGCGTTCGGGGTGGCGGGCGTCGCGCTGCTCGTCCGGCTGCGGCCCGAGGAAGTGCTCGACGAGTTCGTAGGCACTGCCGGGCCCGACGTGCTGGGCGAAGTAGCCCCCACCGGGCCGCAGCACGCGCGCGATCTCACGCCAGTGGGCTTCGACGGGATGCCGGCTGACGACGAGATCGAAGACCCCGTCGGCGAAGGGGAACGCCGTACGGGCGGACGCGCCCTCGGAGACGACGACGAAACCACCCCGTGCCCGGAGCAGCCCGGCGGCTTTCACGGCGTTGGGCGCCCAGCCTTCGGTGGCGACGACGAGCGCGGGCCGACGGCCGTCGGGTGCGACACGTCGGGCCTCGTCGAGGGCGAGGCTCAGCACCTCTCCTCCCCCGGTCTGCACATCGAGCACGGCCCGGGCCGCCGCACCCGGCTCCGCTCCCAGCCGCGCAGCCAGTGCACGCGCATATCCCCAGGAGGGCCGCGCCTCGGTGGCCCGCCCGTCGAACCAGGAGAAGTCCCACCCCTCGGTGGGGACGGCCGCACCTTCGGCAACCAGCTCGTCAAAGGACGAGGAGGAAGACCGCGAGGAGGAGAAAGAGGAGACGGAGAACCGGCCCGAGCGGCGCCCATACGACATCCCGCGATCCTCACAGAACGCCACGAAATCCGCTCACGGTTTTCCCGGGCGATCCAGCCGGACCGCCAACGGCTCACGACACGGTGGCCCCCACTCGCCGGGCCACTTCCTCCGCGGCGAACCGCACGAACCCCTCCGGGTCCGGCTCGTCCCCCGTCGGCTGGAGGATCACGGAGTCGGCCCCGGCGTCGGCCAGCCGCTGGACCGCCTCGGCGACGGCACCGGCGTCCCCGGCCACTCCGAGACCGGGCTCGGAGCCGACGCCCTCGGCGATCAACTCGGCGCGGAGCCGCTCCTCGGCGCCGGGTCCGGTGGCGGTGAGGAGGTAGACGACGACCGTGTGCGCCGCGGTCCCTCGCCCGGCCGCCGCACGCCCCTCGTCGATGAGGCGCCGGGCACGCCGGACGCCCTCGGGAGAGGTGGACGCCGTGAGAACCGTGCCGTCGGCGACCTCGCCGGTGAGCCGCAGGGTACGCGGCCCGGTGGCCCCGGCGAGCACCTGGACCTCGCCCTCGGGCGGCCAGTCGAGGGCGACGTCGTCGAGTGCGACGTACCGCCCGTCGACGGTGAGCCGTTCCCCGCGCAACAGGGCACGCAGCGCGACGAGATGTTCCCGCAACAGCGTCACCGGAGACTCGACCCGGGCCCCGACCTGCCCCATCCAGTCCTGCACCCCGTGCCCGACACCGAGGACGGCCCGGCCCGGGAACATCCGGTGCAGGGTGGCGGCCTCCATGGCCGTGACGGCAACGTTCCGCAACGGCACGGGGAGCAGCCCGACCCCGATCCGCACCCGCTCCGTCCAGGCCAGCGCGGCGGCGGCCGTGGAGATACCGCCCTCCCGGAAACAGTCCTCCCACAACCACAACTCGTCCAGCCCGGCGTCCTCCGCACTGCGGGCAACGGCACGAAGACGCTCAGGAGCAAGCTGCGGCCGGAATACGGCACCAAGTGTGGTCATGGCGAAGTACCTACCCGGGGCTCTCGAAGCTGACGCTCTCGGCGATCGCCCGCAGAATCGCCCGGTACTCCTCGCGCCGCGCCGGAGCCGTGGTGGTGAGCGTGAGGACAGCGAGCCGCCGGCAGTCCGGATGGGGAAGGTGGGCGTGCACCTGGAGAAGCGGCCGCTGCGGCAGCCCGCTCCCGCTGCCGGGGGTGGAGGTCGACTCGCTGAGCGTGGCGGGCCCAGCGGCCAACTCGACGAACTCAACACACCGATGCCCGCCACCGGCCGTCACGGCACGGGCAGCGGTGACACCCCGGGGCGCAGGCGCGAACTCCCGCCAGGAAACCGTGAACAACGAAAACAACGGTCCCCCGGCCCCATGCCCCTCCACCCCACCCACATCATCCCGATGCAGCCCAACGGAACAGTGCACGGTACCTGCTTCACGGAGAGCGGAGAGGAGTTGCTGACCGGCGGCAAAAGCTGCGATGAACTGCCGGCGGGCCGCCTCGTCGGGCGCGGCATCGAGAAGCGGTGCGGCCGCGGCCCGCAAGCCGTCCCCTGCCGAGGAGTTCGGGTCGGGAAGCAGTGCGTCCAGGGGAAGCGGGAGAAATCCCGCCGGCTCGACGAACCACAACTCGGCGAGGGGATCCGCGACAGAGGCATCGAGGACGATCGTGGGCCCGCTCAAGTCTCCGCCCCCTCGCCGCCCTTGACACCGGAGACGGCAGTGGACGGGACATCAACAAACCGCGCTCCGGCCCGACGGGCGCGCTCAAGGTCGACCAGCTCCACACCCTCCCAACTTCTGCGCGGGGCACGCCTGTCGAAGGCGGACGGTTGGTAGAGGAAATGCAGACGCCTCGGCGCCTTGCCGTCCCGGGAGGACACGGCCACGACACCGAGGAACCGCGGATCGCCCGCAAACCACAGCGGCTCCAACCGCGCCTTGAGCGCAGGCTTCGTACGCGGCCCCCCGATACGCCGCAACCACCAGAACGCCCGATGATGCTTCACGAATACCAGAGGGATCCCCGCATCTGAACGACCTGCGGGGTCGGGGAGCTCGATCCAGATCCCTTTGTCTTCCGCTTCAGGATGTTCACGAATTCCGCGACGGATTCCGAGAATAATTTGCCACGGATATTCTCGAATGACCGATCGAATCCGAAACAGCATGGCGACTTGACGAAATTGAAGTGCGGCTCGGTAGAAAGCGTAGCAGAGAGGGAGCAAGAACAGGGGGATGAACCTCTGGGACAAGAACACAATCAATAAATAGAGCATGCCGAACCAAGCGACAGGCCAACCCATCAACCCGAAGGCCATCACGAGTCCGTGCCTCCTCCAAGCTCGACGTGTTTCCGGATGCTCCCACGCGGAAGGGTAGTCGGCGGGATTCAAACGCTTCCCTTTCACGCTAAGCCGTCAGAAAATGTGGCGCACAAGACCATAAATTCCGCCGGTATCAAGACCCAGCCGCGCACCGTCAATACCGGCCACGGTACCGTCCTTCACTCCGTCGTCTTCGGCATCCACAGTTTTGTTGTAGATGCCGAAGCTGCTGGTCCCCACGCCCACCAGACCAGACGTACCCTCGACGACCTTGGCCGCACCCCCTGGATTGGTGCAGCCACGTACTGCGCGCGCCACCAACTGATTATCCAAGGACACGACGACCTTCGCCTCATCCATCGTATTTGTTCCAAGGAGGACGGCCTTCTGCCCCAGGGTCGTTGCCGTACCGCCACCTAGCGCGGCACGAATTCCCGTGTACGCACCCTTTCCAACCGCTCCGACCCCGGGCAGTGCGCCCATGAAATCCGCACCCACCGAAACAAAGTTGCTCCAGAAATCGGCGTCGAGCTCACCCTTGCTGAACCCGTCCTTCAAGGACTCCCACGTTTCACCGTCTGAGAGTCGGAACGCCAGTGCCGTCAGGCTCACCGCCGAAGACGTAAGCATGAGCACCGCTACAGTCGCCAGGCTCCACCCCAGCGGACCGGAGAGGAGGAGGGCTGCGACGACGATCAGCCCCGCTGTGAAGCTGAGGATGTCCGGCAGGTTGTCCGTCAGCCAGTCGAGGGCCTTGTCGAACATGCCCGGCTCATGCGGCGCCAGCTTCTTCGTCGCGTCGCGGATCTTCGTCGCGCGATGCTTGGCCTGGCGCTCATGCTCCTCGGCCAGCCTCTTCGCCTTGCCGATGACCTTGTCCAGCTCCGCCTGTGCCTCATCGACATCGGCATTGGCACGGGTCAGCGCCCGCTGCGCCGAGCTGTCCCCGTTTCCCTTCTTCTCCTCCAGGTCGGGATGGTCCTCCGCCCTGGCAGCACGCCCCTTAGCCCGGTCCACCGCAGCCCGCGCGGCTTCGGCATCGCTTTCCAGCCGCTTCGCGCGCCGCTGGAGGTCGTCCAGCTCGCTTTCCCAGCAGTTCAGCTGCTTGGCGGCCTTGCGAATGGACCGCGCGGCGTTCTTCAGGTTCAGTGGCAGCGGGCCGTCGTCGAGTTGTTCGCGGAAGGCGACGGCGGCATCACCTTTCCAGTAACTTCCGTCCAGCAGCTTGGCGACCAGCTCGTGGGTGTCCTCGAGCACCTTCGCGCACCCGCTCAGCTTTTTGTGCAGTCCGCGGACGGTCTCCGTGTCCCCCGGAACGGGGTTGAATCCCAGGTGCGGATAGTCGGGGTACGGGATGCGGGGTGCCGACTTGAGCCCTTGTGGTTTGCCGAGGTCCGCCCTCGACTTCGGATCGAGCGCCGCACCGGTGTCGTCGATGTGGGTGACGGTCACGTACGGCCGCCTCTGCCACTGCCAGCCTTTTTCAGCGCGGCTTCCAGCGCCTTGTCGACTTCGAGGTAGCTGTCCTTGCTCTTGCCGATGATCTCGGCGAGGTCCTCGGTCTGCTTGCCGATCTCCTCGGCCCCGTGCTTCCAGTCGTCCTGGAAGTGCTCGCAGGCACGGTCGAGATCGTCCGTGCCGAGTCCGGTGACAGTCCCGTCGGCGAGCGCCTGCCGTACGCCCCGGAGCGAGCTCGCCGACTTGCGCAGCGACTTCATGAACCGCCCGAGCTCGTCCCCGTCGACAGCCAACTGCGGCTCGGCCATACGCGCGCCTCTCTCCCGATCCACCTGCACCCATGGAAGGAACGAGAGGTTCCGTATTTCGTGGCGCATCCGGAGCAGAGGACCCTCTTTAGGAGGAGCGCGTGGTTCAGCGGTTGATGGCCTGGATCTCCTGGACGACGACGTCCTGCGTGGCGCCGAAGCTGCCGTCGGGAAGGTCACCGCCCGCACCGCCGGTTCCGGTCCACTCGATCTTCCAGGTGACCGTGGCCGTGAGCTCGTACGAGTCGTCTCCCGAGGAGCGCAGATACGTCACGCCGCACGGCGGGGTTTCGTCTGCCTTGCCCTTGGCGTAGGGCTCACCGATCCGGCCGCTCCGGATCTCGCAGACACCGGACGCCGGATGGACCTCGGCATCCGGCGTGCCCGGCTCGATCTGCACGGACACCGGTGCGGCAGTGGTCGTCGCCTCGATGCCCAGCAACGGAACCGAGGCCGTGACGGAGACCGGCCTGAACTGTGCTGCGTCCAGCCATGCCCAGGTGGGAAGGTTCACCTTGGTCGTGCCCTCCGGCGCCAGAGCCACTTCCGTCGAGGGAACACGGACCTCGGCATAGGCGAGCTGGGCAAGGACCTCCGGGGTGACCGCCTGTGGGATGTCGGCCGGCGGGTCGTCGTTCTCATCCACCCAGAAAACGGGCTCGTCGCAGTCGGTAGCACCTGGATCGCCTTCACGACCGGCTGTTACATACGAGTCCCACCAGTGGCCCTCGCCGGCCTTCTCCTTGTTGAAGTCCGTGTAGGGCTCGCCCTTGACGTAGCGATCGCGTTGCCGTGCGTCCCACTCGTAGCCCGTCGACTCCGCTTCCCAGATCGGTTCCAGGTGCTTCTGCAACTGGTCCGGGGTGTATTTGGGAGCGTAGTAACAGGCCGGTGGTGTCCAGTTCGTGGCAGGGGAAACCGGTCCAGATTTCTGGCCCGAACCATTGTTACTTCGGTCGATGACGACGACGCCGGCAGAAAGTGTGCCGTCATCGGCGGCATCGCCGTGAACGTCCGCGCTGGGCGCCGGGCCTCGGGTTCCACCGCCGATCCCGTTGTCGGCAAAAGCAGAGGAACCCCCCAGCAGCACCGCTCCGATCACAACGGGAGCCATGAGCGCGCGTGAGGTCAGGCAGAGGGCTGGCACCGGTCACTCCCCCTCTGAGAGAGCAGCTTCGTAACTACCCAGACTCCCTCGTCATTCTTCTGAAGCCGTGTGTTGTAGAGCACATAACTATTCTTGGTGACAGGAGTCTTGTTGACCTCCTCGTCCTTCAAGAACATGTCGTAGGCCTTGCCCTGGTCCTCACAGTAGACAAGCGACCCTGTGTTGTCGTCGCTGATGTCGACGGAGGCGTTGTAGTAGCGGTAGGCGCCCGTCACCCTGGCTTTCTCTTTGACGTATGCCTGGATGAACTCCTCCGTCTCCGCAGCAGCTTCCCCCTCGTGATAGTAGAGATAGGCATCGTCGAGGGCATCCTGGTTCGCCATCGCGAGATGCACCGCTTTGATGGACTCCTCACTGTCCGCCAGGATCGCGTCCTTCTCCTTGTCACCGGTCTTGGGCCAGTCGAAGGTATGGGAAAGATCGGACGGCAGCTCGATCTTCGGGCGTTCCGCAGCGGCCGGTCCCGATGACTGGCTCGGCGGAGCCGACTTCTCGCCCCCCGTGTCCGCGCCCGCGATCTTGTCACTGCCCTTGTCCTTGGCGGAGCCCTCCTCGTCGCCGCTGCCGCACGCGGACAGCGTCAGCGTCGTGGCGGCGGTCAGCGCGAGCGCTGCGAGCAGGGTGGGGCGGCGGCGGTTCACGGTTTCGGCTCCCGGTGGGGCGAGGCGTCTCTCGAGCGAGCCAACGCTATCCAGCGATGCGTAGCGACACCAGGGAGATCAGTGACGACTTGCCGGGCGTATCCGACCAAATCCTCCGCCCCTCCACTCTCCTGGGACGGGGCCGTTACGCAAGCAGACACCCCGATGCCCGGTCTCCGGCGCCGACCGGAGGCGTTGTCACAGGAGGGCGCTAGGTTCACTGTTCGTGGGGCCGGTCGTGGCGGTTGAAGTCGCCTTTTCTCCTTGTGCCACACCTTGTTGACGAGCCATCAGGAGTTGTTGCCATGAGTATGGAAGCCACCTACGCGGACTTCTCCGTCAGTCCGGCCCGGCTGGCCAACGCCGATGTCCGGCACGAGGACGGCCGGTTCGCCGGGTCGCATCTGGTGCTCGGCGCAGGCGGGTCCGTGACCATGGAGTTCGAGGTGGAGGACCCGGAGGACATCCCCCAGGCGACGCTCACCGTCACCGCCCTCGTCTCCAAGCTGGGCCCCGAGCCCGGGTATGCGCCCGTCGACGTCCTGCTCCAGGGTGAGGCGCTGGCCGAGGGCCTCACCGTGCCCGGTGGCGGCGACCTCCCGCAGGACAACGTCTTCGCGGTGCCCGGACATCTGCTCAAGGCCGGGACCAACACCCTGGAGATACGCTCCTCCGCCAAGGCCCGCAGCATGTTCTGGCTCTACCGGATCACTCTGGACCCCGTCGCCCAGCGGGGCCGCTCCGAGCGTGCACGGAATACGGAGGCCGCCCGGGACTCGGTCTTCACGTACCGGACCGAACGCCGTTCCGCCCACGCCTCCCCGTCCCGCTCCTGGCAGGCAGCCCCCCGGCTGCTGTTCCACATCGACCGGGACGAGCACTCGCTGCCCGCGCAGCTCAGCTGGAAGGGTGAGGACGGCACCGAGACGGCCATCAGCTTCCAGTCCACCATGTCGGACTTCCACGGCGTCCACCGTGCCGCCGACGGTACGGCGTACGAGTACCGGGGCCGCCTCACCGGCAGGTGGCCGTACGCGGAGGGCATGCCGAACGCCCCGGTCTCCGGCTCGCACCACCTGCACCGCTTCCACACCGAGGAGGGCTGGGGCGGTGACTGGCACCGTTCCCACGAACTGCGGCTCCTGGTGGACGACGGCGGCCCCGCCCCCGTGGAGCGGGTGACCTGGCGCGACCAGCGCGGGAACTCCGGCGTGGCCGTGCTGCACACCCTGTCGAACGAGGTCGAGGCCACCGGCGTCGAGGCGAGCGACGAGTTCGAGGAGGTCGGCGAGATCGCGGAGAACCTCATCGAGGACTCCCGCGACAAGTGGCTGGCCGGCGACGACGTCGCCCTGCTCGACTTCACCCTCGCCCGTCCCGCCGCCGTCACCTCGTACACCCTCACCTCCGCGAACGACTGCGCCGAGCGCGATCCCCGCGACTGGACCCTCCTCGGGTCCCACGACGGCACTGCCTGGACCCCCCTGGACGTGCGCATCGGGGAGAGGTTCACCGACCGCTTCGAGACGCGGGAGTTCTTCCTGCGTCCCCGCGCCGACATGCCCGCCTTCCGTCACTACCGCCTCGACATCACCCGCAACTCCGGCGGGAGCGAGACGCAGCTCACCGGGGTCCGTTTCGTCGAGGCCCCCTCCGGCAAGGGGTTCACCGGCTACTACCAGCGCTACAACGAGGGGCCGATCGGCTACCGGGGTACGCCGGTTCCCTCCGCGCCCACCGCCGCCCTCCCGGCACCCCGCCTCGCCTCGGACCTGGACGCCGCCGTGGAGAGCCTGACCGACACCGCCCAGACCCTGGCCGCCCTTGCGGCCCGCCTCCGCGGCAACTGACCATGGAGGGAAGGGAAGAAACGTAGGAGATCGAAAAACCGAAGAGACGGAAGAGGGGGTGGGGATGGCAGCCTGGCGGGACGGACACGGGGAGTTGATCGTGCCGGGTGACGAGGGGTGGCCGGACGTGCGAGTGTCCCTGGAGATCGCCGCCTCCTACCGCGCCCGCACCAGAGGGCTGTTGGGACGGGACTCGCTCGACGGCGCGCTGCTCCTCTCCCCCGCCAACAGCATCCACACCTTCCGTATGCGCATGCCCATCGACGTCGCCTATCTGGACCGGCGTCTGCGCGTCATCGCCGTACGCACCATGGCTCCGGGACGGCTGGGACTGCCGAGGGTGCGGGCGCGGCATGTCGTCGAGTCCGAGGCCGGGGCGATGGCGGGATGGGGGCTGCGGCGAGGGGTGCGGGTGACAGTGGTGACGAGCTCTCCCGGCCCCGACACCGTGAAGGCGGCGCCCGCCACGCCGCGCGCCTAGGGGCTTTCGTTCGAGTCGGGCCGGATCAGACCCTGGTCGCGGCAGCCGAGCGGCACGTCACGAGCGGGAGCGGTGAGAGCCCCCGGCCGCGTACGCGCGTGCACCGCCCCTGGGGAGAACCGCCCACATCCGGATGCCTCCGCCCGGTTCCCGCGCGTCCCCGAAGCCTCAGTCCCCGCACAGGCCTTGACCACGCAGGCCAGAACACGGAGCGCCGCTCAGCGGCGGGCGTCGCAAGCCGCAGCCAGCCGGGGGGTGCGTGTGGCGGGGGTGGGTGTCGTAGAGGACCACGCGGAGGGCGTCGTCCCGGTAGCGGAGGGAGACGTACACCTCGGCAGCGGGCGCCAACCGGCACGAGCACGCGGGCAGTTCACCCACCACCTGCACCGCGGCGTCCATCACGTCGTCCAGGCCGTGGGACCGCAGGATCGCCCTCGTCGCCGAGCGGGCGATCGCGGGGCTCTGCGGGGCGGCGGGAAGCGTGAAGCTGTAGGCAAGAGTGTCGGAGGCAGGCGGGGCGAACGGCCGGTCGACGGGCGCGGCGACCGGACAGAGGGACGAGCGGTCAGCCATGGCAACTCCCTTTGACTGAGAACTGATTGCTGAGCGGTGACTGCTGGTCTGTGATGCGGTCCCGCTGGTGGCCTGTCTTCCTGACGCAGGCACACCCCTCCCAGGGCGGAGAGTGCGGGTGAGCTCGCGTGACGCACTTCCGGACGTCACGGATCGCGTCTACCGCATCACTGAAGGTAGACCACAGAGGTGACACATTGCCACTAAGTAGTCGGATTTACCACTCTTGTGGGTGGACCCATCGAGCCGGCAAGGGGCAGACTGACGCCGCGACCACTGGAGGAAGTGACAGATGCCGCCGAGGGCAACGCCCACTCAACGCCAACGACGACTGGGCGCGGAACTGCGGAAGATGCGTCTCGCAGCAGAGGTGTCGACGGAGTACGCCGCCGGGCTGCTCGGCCTCGATCGGGCGAAGATCTCCAATATCGAGGCAGGGGTCCGGACCATCACTCCCGAACGTCTGCGGACCCTCGCGTGCAACTACGACTGCCGCGACGAGGAGTACGTCGAGGCCCTCGCAGACATGGCCGGCGACCGGACACGAGGCTGGTGGGAGTCCTATCGCGGTCAACTTCCCGCAGCACTGCTGGACATTGCCGAGATGGAGTGGCGGGCCAGGCGAGTCCGGGGCGGACTGGCCCTGCACGTGCCGGGCCTGTTGCAGACCGACGCCTATGCACGCAGGCTGTTCGCCGCCGCCCTGCCGCCACTGTCACCGGCCGAGATCGAACTGCGAGTGGCGCATCGCATGCAGCGTCAGCAGGTTCTGCATCGGGAAGCCCCGATCACGTACGTCGGCTACGTGCACGAGGCCGCACTACGCGTCGAGTTCGGCGGCACGAAGACCATGCGTGCGCAGCTCGGCCACCTCTGCGACCTGTCGGAACTCGCGAACATCGACGTGCGGGTGATCCGCTTCAAGGCCGGAGCCTTCCCCGGAGCCGGCCAAGGCCTCACCTACGCGGAGGCGGCCGTACCCCAACTCGACACGGCGGAACTGGACTCGGCTCATGGGCCCGAGTTCCTTCACGGCCAGTCCCAACTGGCCAAGTACCGTGCGCACCTGGACTGGATGGAAGAGGCATCGCTCTCATCGGCCGATTCACGCGACTTCATCCACACCATCGCCAGCGACCTCTGAGGAGTATCCCCATGGCAGACATCACCTGGGAAGAATCCTTCTGCGCCGAGGGCGCCAACTGCTTCCGCATAGGCACCGATCCCGACGGCAACGCCTACGTCGCCGTCGCCGGCCAGGAGGACCGCCCCCTCACCGACACCCGGGAAGCCCTCCGCACCCTCATCCTCGAGATCAAGGCCGGCAAAGCCGACCACCTGCTGTAGGCCGCTCGGACGGCGGGACCCATGGCCCCGACGTGCCCTCTCCCGTCGTCGCTCGGCCTCGTGCGCTGACGACGTAGATGTCAGCCACCCGGACAGTCCGGAATCCGACGATGACGGGTTCCGGACTGCCTCCGGACTTTCAGCATGTGGTTCAGCGGTTGACGGCCTGGATCTCCTGGACGACGACGTCCTGGGTGGCACCGAAACTGCCGTCGGGAAGGTCACCGCCCGCACCGCCGGTGCCGGTCCACTCGATCTCCCAGGTGACCGTGGCCTGCAGCGGGAAGGTGCCCTCACCCGAGGAACGCAGGTACTCCACCCCGCAGGGCGGGGTCCGCTCCGCCTTGCCCTTGGCGTACGGCTCCCCGATACGGCCGCCGTCGATCCCGCAGACCCCGGACGCCGGGAACGTCCGGGCGTCGGGCGTGCCCGGCTCGATCTCCAGCGACACCGGCACCGCCGTGGCCGTCGCCTCAATACCGATCACCGGCACGGACGCGGTGACCGACACCGGCTTGAACTCCGCCCCGTCCAGCCACGCCCACGTCGGAAGATTCACCTTCGCCGCCTCCGCAGGCGCCAGCGTCACCTCCGTACCCGGGACACGGATCTCCGCGTAGGCGAGCTCCGCGAGAACCTCCGGAGTGACCGCGTTCTCGATGCCGGCCGGCGGGGGATCACCCTGCTCCACCCAGAAGTAGTCCTCGTCACAGGAATCCCAGCCCGGGGGAAAACTGTCATTGACGTAGGAACCCCACCAGTACCCCTCGCCGGTCCTGTCCTTGTTGAAGTCCTTCTCCGGCTCGTCCGGATTCAGATACTTCTTCCGCTGCGCGGCATCCCACTCGTGCCCCGTCGACCCGGCCTCCCAGATCGGCTCCAAGTACTCCTGCAACTGTTCCGGCGAGTACTTCGGCGCATACCAACAAGGCGGCGGCGACCACGACGTAGACGCCCTCAACGCACCCGCGGAGTCGCCGCTCCCGTTCTTCGAACGATCGAAGACCACACCACCCACCGTGACCGAAACAGTGCCATCATCACCAGCTTCGGCCTGCTGCTGCGTCCCCTCTCGTGTACCGTTCTCCCCACGCCCGCCGGCAAACGCCGCAGGTGCCACAAGCGCGGGGATGGAAACGAGCGCGGAAAGAGCTGCGACCCTTACTGCTTTTCCTACGGCTGACACTCCTTGCTCCCCCGGTTCGACGCGACGTCGGTGGTTTGCCAGACGCCGTCAGCGCTTTTCTCTAGCTTGGTGCTGTAGAGGACGTAACTGTCTGCCGTCGTCGGCGTGTCCTCGACTTTCCCGGTCTTCTTGTTCTTGATGAACGACTTACTTTCGTCGGAGCAGTAAGTGACATAGGCCTCGTCCGCCCCAGACAGGCTCACCTTGTAGTCGAAGTAACGAGTTTCACCGACCCAGGTGTCGTCTTTCTTGATGTATCCGAGCGCATAAGCGATCGAGCCGCTCAGCGCCTTCTCCGCGTTGTAGAAGCCGAGCGCCTCGGTGTCCGTACTGCCAGCAAAAATCGCTTCATCGACAGAGTTGACGCTCAATACACTGTCCGCGAGGACTGCGTCCTTCACAGGGTCGCCCGTCTTCTCGTACTCGAAAACATTCTCCGCATCCGAGGGAAACTCGATTTTCGGGCGTCCCGCAGCAGCCGAAGCACTGGGACTCGGCGACGACTTCTTCTCGCTCCCCGTGTCCGCCCCCGCGATCTTGTCACTGCCCTTGTCCTTGGCGGAGCCCTCCTCGTCACTGCCGCCGCACGCGGACAGCGTCAGCGCCGTGGCGGCGGTCAGCGCGAGCGCTGCGAGCAGGGTGGGGCGGCGGCGGTTCACGGTTTCGGCTCCCGGTGGGGCGAGGCGTCTCTCGAGCGAACCAACGCTATCCAGCGATGCGTAACGACACCAGGGAGATCAGTGACGACTTGCCGGGCGTATCCGACCAAACCCGTTGCCGTTCAGCCCACTTGGAACGGAGCCGTTACGCACGCCGGCACCGTCGATGCTCCGGGCGCCGACGTAGGCCAAAGGCGTTGCCGCAGGAAGCGCCGGGTTCACTGGGTAGGACGGCATCCGCACGGCATCCGTCGTCATTTGGTCTTGCACGGCGTGACGCACCGGAGCACCGCCATCCTGCCCCCATCGCTCCCTCCCCTCGCACTTCGGGGAGGGGACCTCAGTGACCGGTGGGTCGTCAATCGGCATACGACTCGAGTGTGCCGCGGCGCCGGATGTCGAGGGTCGCGCAGTGGAACGAGCCGCCGAACGGTGCGTAGTGCAGCAGGTCGCACGGGATCGGCTCGAAGCCCCATTTCTCGAGTGCGCGCAGCATGTCGGTGTGGTGGCGCTCCGCGATGACCCGTTTCTCGTCGATCATGAGAACGTTCATGCTCAGCCACTTGCCGCACATCGAAGTGACCTTGAGCAGACGCTCGTCGATCGGACAGGGCTCGGGGGCGATCAGGACGTCCCACGAGCTCAGGACGTCGGGCAGGTGGTCGACGTCGACGTATTCGGGGTTGACCAGTACCTTGCCGGGCGCGAGGAGGACGAACGTCGTGTCGATGTGCATGGGGGTGCGGCAGCGGCTCTTGATCTCGTGGATGCGGTAACCGGGCCCGAGATGGCGGCGCAGCCAGTCGATGCCCATCCGGTTGGTGACGTTGCTCCGCGTGACGAACAGGTCGCGTCCCGCGCGCATGAAATCCGCCGCGTCGAACACCGGCTCGAACTCGGTGAGGATGTAGCGCATGGGCTCACCGACCTCGGGGATACGGAAATCCGCCTCGAAGAGTTCGTCGGTGAGCTGCGGCTTGGGAGCCGCCGTCCAGCGCGCGCCGCCCCGGAAGTACTCCTTGAGGATCGTGCGATAGGAGTGGGTCTCGAAATACCGGCACGGCCATGCCATTGGGGTCTCGACGATCTCGTCCCCGATCACGAGCATGCTGTCACGCGGGCACGTGTTGCAGAAGCCGCGTGACGACCAGTCGGGGGTGCTGAAGCGTCGCCGGTGGTCGACCTCGTCCGGGCGTCTGACGGTGACGTCGAGGGACTCCAGGAGGGCGACGAACTGATCGAGCTCCTGCTGCGCCCGCTCGACCAACAGGCGCGGGTACCTGAAACCGGCGGCAAGTCCCTGCATCCGTGCCGCCCATGGCGGGATGTTGCAGGTCACGACCGGATGGTCGGAGGGAATCGTCGCGCCGTCGAGACGCCCGACGATGATCTCCTCCAGCGGGTCCCACTCGTTGTGCGAATTGACCGGCGAGGCGAGAGGTTCCGAGGCGCTGTCAACCGTGGCTGATCCCGCCGGACGCGAATCCTTGTCTACTGCTGCCGTCAACCTGTCGGGCCTTGGCGTTACCGCCATGATCAACCGCTTTCGATCGCAAAAGTCAGTAACTCACCACATTCAACGCGTTACGTCGGGAGATGTACAGGACTGGTGCGTGTCTACGAGTAGGACCACGTGCGCAGGAAGGCGGAACTTCGCTCGGATCAAAGATCCGGGAATCGCACGAGTGTTTTAGTAGTTTTCGGTTCTCAGTTCTCAGTTCGGGGGAACGTGATCTCGACCCTGCGGTTCTTCTTGCGGCCGGCTTCCGTCGAGTTGTCGGAGATCGGGTACTGCTCGCCATAGCCGCGTACCTCGTACGTGACGTCGGAGTCGTTCAGCTTCTGGTCCAGGACGGTGTGGACGGCGCTCGCGCGCCGGCGGGACAGGACGTCGCCGTGGGCCGAGGAGCCCAGGTTGTCCGTGAAGCCGAAGACGCGGATCCTCGCCGCGTTCTGCTTCTTGATCTCCTCGGCGATCGCGCCGATACGGGCCCTGGCCTGCGCGCTGAGTTTCGCGCTGTCCTTGCCGAACAGTACCTCCGCCTGCAGCGCGAACGTCACCTCCGTGTTGGTGTCCTCGCGGCGCTCGTCACCGCTCTGCTCCTCGACGACCTGCTTGATGTCCAGGACCTTCGGTTCGGCGAGGGTGGCGCCGTCGGGGAGTTTCAGGTCCGGGTCGTTGGGGTCGAGTTCGACCGGAGCGGAGGCGGTGGCCTCGGTGCCTGGGGGGACGTTGGGGTCGTCGGCGGCGGCGGTGCCGGCGGCGCCGTAGAGGGTGGTGGCCACCAGGACGGTTGCGGTGGTTGCTACGGCTGCGAGGCGTGGGGCCTCCAGACGGTTGCGCAAACGGGTCATTGGCGGCCTCATCCAGAAATCGTGATGTCGCCAGTGGCGAACATCGGCAACTGGAAGGTCACCTCGGTCGTCTCGTTCGGAGGCGACGGGAACTGCATGAAGACAGGCACGGTCTCACCGGACTTGACCCGGCTGATCCCCGTTGTGGTGAGGGGGCGCCCCTCTGTGTCACGCAGAACGTAGTAACGCTTCTTGCTCTTGGAATCGACCAGCGTCGCTCCGCCGAGGGACTGACCGTTCCTGATCACCTCGGTCTCGTTGCCACTCAGTTGCGCGGGCAGGGTGAGTGTCTTGCCGCTCTCGTTCTTCAAGATGCCGTTGACGGTGACGAAACCTCCCGCATCCCGGCCCACGGAGGTGACTTGAAGCAGTAGGCCGTCAGGTCCCTTCAGTTCGACCTGGACCTCGTCCGTCGGCCCCTCCTGAGCACTCGGGTTGGACCCGTCACCCTTGGAAGCGGGCACCGACTGCTCCGGGCTCTTGCCGTCGTCTCCGCCCCCACCACAGCCAGCCACCCCGAGGGCCAGTCCGGCCGCAACGATCAGCGCGGCCATCCCCCTCTGGGCCTTCGTCGTGAACCGAATGCTCATGCCTCTGCTTCCTTATTCACTCGTGGTTCGTAGGTCAGTCGGCCAGGTGGACATCGAAAAGGTCCTCGGGCTGCGGAAGGAGTTGCACCGGATCTTCCGGATCCAGTTCCCACTCTGCGCCCCCCTTGCAGGTGAGCAGGGGCAGTGTGTCCTCAGGCGCGTCCTCAGTCAGGGGATCGAAGGCGCAGCGGGGATCGATCACCGCGGTGGCCGTCTCCTGCGACTTCATGTCCTCGGTGCCGGGCACGATGGAGTCCCCCACGGTGTCGGTGGTCTCGACCTCGACCGTGTAGCCCAGTAACCCGTTCGGCACGCATCCCCGGACCACCGCGTCGTTCTGTGCGGCTAGTTCCTGGGCGCGCCAGCACGAGTCGGCGAGCCCTTCCGCGCTGCCGTCGAAGATCGCCTGCCACTTGGTCGGGTCCAGGAGTTCCTCGACCCAGGCACCGGCGAGTTGGTCGCGCCTGTCCTGCGCCGCAGCCAGTGCTGCCGCGTCTGCGGCGGTCTGAGCACCGTTCCTGTTGGCCGCGGCCTGCCCGACCGCCAAGTACGCGAACGCGAGAAAGAGCAGGCCCCCCACCACTGTCAGGTAGATGGGAAAGGCCTGCCCTGCGTCGCCGAACCTGCGGGACCGCCTCAACCGCCGGTTACCTCGGTGATCTTGTCCGTGATCGCATTGAAGATCGTCTGCCCGATGCTCGTCCCCGTGATGGCCAGCACGATCGCCACCACCACCGCGATGATCCCCAGGTATTCCACCGCGGTCTGCCCCCTGTCGTTGCGGGCGGCGCGGGACTGGAGGTGTGTGACCGTGGTGTTGATCCAGTTGTTCATGGTGTTCCCCTCCGGCTGACGCGGTTGCGGCTTCCTTCAGGGTGCCGCATTCGATATCAGCAACGTACGGCGAATTTCGCAGTCCGCCAGAGGGCCCCAGGACCCAATCCCGGGCCCAGTTGCCGGGCCGCCGCTTCGTCCTCCCTGACGTCACCACAGGTCACCCCAGTCCTCGTGCGGAGTCCGGGGCCGTGCCGAGCCACTTGGCGGCGGCTTCGGAACGGCTGGTGCTGTGCAGCTTGGCGAAGATGCGGTTGATGTGGTTCTTGACCGTCTTCTCGCTGATGAAACAAGTGGCGGCGATCTGCTGGTTGTTCATGCCGGATGCGATGTGGTCCATGATCTCCGCCTCCCTGCTGCTCAGTTGGAACCTCGGCCTGTCGGGAACGGCCGGACGCCGACCGCTTGTCCACCCTGACGACTGTCCCACATCCGGTTGCAGTTGCGAAAGGTTTTGTGGAGAAACGGATGAGGGGATGGGTCGTTGCGTATCCAATACACCTGGTCGTCCAGCTTGTTGCGGGTCCATATGCTGCGTCTTCTTGTTGGAAAGTTCGTATGCAGTCGCATCCGTCCGGGCTCCCAGGCCGTCCGGCAGGGGCGGGCCCGAGGGGGTCTTGCGGAGTTGGGCCAGCAGCGCTTCCGCCGCCGCGGGGGTGAAGTGGGGGCGGCCGTGGCTGACGCCCCTCACCGCCGCGACCAGTTCGTCCGCCGTGAACTCGCCGTGGACCAGGTAACCACCCGCTCCCCTGCGCAGCGCCTCCTCGACGACCTCCGGCTCCCCGCTGTACGTGAGCATCACCACCGGCGCGATCCCCACCAGGTACGGAAGTGCCGAGATGCCGTCCATGCGCGGCATCCGGACGTCGAGGAGGATGACGTCCGGATGGTGGTCGCGGGCCGCCTCGCAGGCCTCCCGGCCGTCTGCGGCCTCCGCCACCACCCTTGTCCCTCCCCGGCCGGAGAGCAGGGCCGTCAGGCCGGCGCGGACCACCGGGTTGTCGTCGGCGACGAGGACCCGCAGGGCCGCAGTGGGCGGGGGTTCCTGGTTCGTCGTCATCCGTGGCGTTTGCTTCGTCTGGGTCATCGGGCCGCCTCCGCTGGCGCGCGGGTGCTGGGGCTGGGGCTGGGGCCGGGGCTGGTGAGTGGTCTCGTGGGCGCTGTCGGGAGTTCCAGACGGACCTCCGTGCCTCGGGGGTGGGCGCCTCGGCCGATGCGGATGCGGGCGCCGATCGCCGCCGCACGCTCGACCATGCCGACCAGGCCGAAGTGGCCGTCCCTGCGGAATTGTTCGAGGGTCGTGCCGGGCGGGAGGCCGCGGCCGTCGTCGTGGACGGTGATGCGGAGCAGGCCGTCGTGGACGCCCGCACTCACGGTGACTCGTGTCGGGTGCGCATGGCGGTGGGCGTTCTCCATGGCCTCCGAGACGATGGTGAGCAACTGGCGGGCCACCGTGAACGGGACGGGTACGGGGTGCGGCGGTGTCCCGGCCTCCTCGTCATCGCCTGTCCGGCGGAAGGACACCGGAAGGCCGGTGCGGGCGCTGAAGATGCCTGTGTGGGCTGCCAGTTCGGTGAGGATCTCTTTGCCGCCGCCCTGCCGGACGCCCGCGTCCCCGGGCGTCCCTCCCCGCAGGTCCGACAGGAGTGCGCGGGACTCGGCGGCGGCGCGGCGGGCCGAGCGGGCGACCAGTTCCGCCTGTTGCCGTACTCGCGCCGCGTTCACGGGCCCGGCGCTCGCCGAGTCGGCGAGGCCGTCGGCGGCCAGGGCGACGCCGTACAGGGTCTTCGCCACCGAGTCGTGCATCTCGCGGGCCAGACGGGCGCGTTCCTCGCTGACCGCCTCCGTGGCGGCCAGACGGGCCTGGACCGCCGTCAGGGCCCGGGTGGCCGCGCCGAAGCGGAGCATGAGGTTGCGGAGGCTGGAGCCGACCGCGCCCGTGATGACGCAGAGGCCCGGCAGGAACAGTGTCTCCGTGAGGCCCGCAGGCGGGTCCGCGTCCGCCAGGGCCACGTGGACCAGGAGCAGGATCAGGCCCTGGAGGGAGGCGAACACCGCCGCGCCCCGCCACCCGTAGACCAGGCCCGCGAGGAGCGGGGTGCAGACGCCCGCGTACGCGAGGAGGCTGCCGGGGCCGGCGGAGATGAGGAGCAGGGCGCCGAAGAGGGTGTCCACGGCGAGGAGGGCGGGGTGGCGCAGGAGGAGGGGGCCGAAGCGTTCCCAGTCCCGGACGAGGACGTAGGACGCCATGAAGGTGACCACGACCGCGATGCCGACCAGGCGCACGCCCCAGCCCGGGCCCGCGTTGAGGAGGGCGGCGGGGGCGGCCAGCGCGATCACCGCCAGCCGGAAGCCGAGCACCTGCCGGCACAGGGACTGGAGTGCGTTGATCTGGAGGTCGACGGCCGGGGACCCGAATGCCGGCGTGGACGGAGGTGTGGGCGGGGGTGGAGGTGTGGGCGGGGCGGTCCGGTCCGCCGGGGGCATGCCGGGCCCGGACCGCCGGGTGCGGCACCGGCACAGCAAACCCCTGCGGCCCCTGCGTGCTGAGCGCGGCCTGCGCTCCCCGGTCGTCGCCATCCTGCTGTTCACCGTCCCTCGTCCTTTGTCCTCGTCCTTTGTCCTCGCCTTTTGTCCTCGCCCTTTGTCCTCGTCCTTTGTCCTCGCCCTCGTCCCGCTACTCGCCCGTGATCGAGCCGAAGTCGGTGCCGGAGCCCAGGATCAGGCCCGCGCCGAGGAGGATCATCGTGGCCGGGACCATGAACGTGGTGATCATCATGGTGGCCTTGGGGACCGCGCGGGCCGCCTTGCGGCGGGCGTTCTGCGCGTCCGTGCGGCGCATGTCCTTCGCGAGGGCGACCAGCGTCTCCACGATGGGGGCGCCGAGTTCCTCGCCCTGCTGCAACGCCGTGACGAACATGGCGACCTGCTCGGAGTCGTTGCGTCGGCGCAGTTCGGCGAAGGCCTGGCGGCGGCTCATGCCGAGGTCCATCTGGCGCAGCGTGATGCGCAGCTCGTCCGCCCACGGGCCCTCGTACTTGGTGGCGACCCGGTCCAGGGCCTGCCGGAAGCCGAGGCCCGCGCTGACGACGACGGCGAGGACGTCCAGGAAGTCCGGCAGGGTCCGCTCGATCACGTCCCGGCGGATCCGGATCGCCGACCAGATGCCGACCTCCGTCCAGAACGCGCCGAAGGCGAGCAGCAGCAGGGCGACGAAGAACTGCCCCCGCATGAGGAAGACCAGGAAGCCGAAGCCGCCGAGGAAGCCGTAGACCGCGCGGCGGGCGGCGTAGCGGTCGATGGTGAGGCCGCCCGGGTTGCCCGCGAGGTCGATCCTGCGGCGGTACCGGGCGACCCGCTGGGGGCCCATGAGGCGCAGGACGGCGGGGGCGTACCGCATGCCCATGCGGTCCACGAGCGAGTCCACCGCCCCGGTGCGGGTGGCGCCGACCTCCAGGGCGAGGACCAGGTCGGCGGGGAGTTTCGCGTCGGCGCGGTACATGCGTACGCCGGCGAAGACGCCCCCTACGGCGAGGGCCGCCACCAGCGCCAGCAGAAGTCCCATGTCGCTCACTCCTCCCTCCTCATACGTCGATGCGGGACAGTCGGCGGATCAGGACGAAGCCGACCGCGTACAGGCCGAAGGCGACGATCACGGCGCCCTGGCCGACCGGGGAACCGGTCATGCGTTCCAGGGCGCCGTCCTTCACCCCGTTCATCAGGAACAACGAGCCGACCCCCAGAACGGGGACGGCGTACGACGTCATGCTGACCTGGGAGAGCTGGGTACGGACCTCGCGCCGGGTCTCCTTGCGTTCCTCCAGGGTGTCGGTGAGGTTCCGCAGGGCGCTGACGACCTGGCCGCCCGCCCGGTTGGAGAGAACCAACGTGGTCACCAGGACGACGAGTTCGCGGGATGGGAGGCGTTCGGCCAGCTCGCCCAGCGCCTCGTCCATCGAGGCGCCGAGGGCCAACTGGTTGTCGACCTTGGCGAGTTCCTCGCCGGCCGGCGCCTCCAGCTCCTCCGCCGCCATGCCGATCGCCGTCCGCAGGGCGAGACCGGCCTGGGTGGCGTTGGCCAGGATGCGGGCCAGTTCGGGGAGTTGGTTGATGAACTTCTCGATGCGTTTCTGGCGTTGCCAGTCGAGGAACTGGAACGCCAGCCAGATGCCCAGGATGCCGGCCAGCGGGCCGAAGAACGGGGCGAGGACGGCCTGGCCGGTGAGGAGGAGTCCCAGGGCGAGGGCGACCATGTAGGCGACGAACTCGCCCGGGGTGATGTCCAGGCCGGTCGCCACCAGGCGCAGTTCCAGTTTCCTGCCGAACGCGGTGCGGCGCAGCCTGCGGTCCAGGGTGGGGAAGTGGCGCCGGCGCCCGCCGACCGTGACCTGCCCGGTGTACGCCAGCCGCTCCACCAGCTCCTGCCGCTGAGCCCTGCCCGCGGCGTACGTGTGCACGCCGGCGACCGCGAGGACGCAGGTCAGCAGTGCGATGCCGGTGGTCAGCGTGATCAGGTCCTGCAGATCCATGGCGGCGGTCCTACCTGGCTTCTCGGGTGGTGAGCTGGTCGGGGGAGCGGGCGATGCCGAAGGCCTGCGGTAGGGGCTGGCTCGCCATGTAGAGGCGTTCGGCGGTGCGGCGCGGGAGCGGGTGGTGCTCGTACGAGCCGTGGATGCGGCCGTCGCCTGCCATCGGCTGCGCGTTGAACCGGGCGACCGTGGTCAGCCGGTACGGTTCGCCGCCGTGGCTCTCCAGCAGGGCGATCTCGGTGATGCGGCGGGCGCCGTCGGCGAAGCGGGTGAGCTGGACGACGACGTCGACGGCGCTGTTGATCTGGTCGTGCAGCGCGACGAAGGGGATCTCCACCTCCGACATGGAGGCGAGGGTCTGCAGGCGCATCAGGGCGTCCTCCGCGCTGTTGGCGTGGACGGTGGCGAGCGAACCGTCGTGGCCCGTGGACATCGCCTGGAGCATGTCCAGGGACTCGCCGCCGCGGACCTCCCCGACGACGATCCGGTCGGGGCGCATGCGCAGCGAGTTGCGCACCAGGTCGCGGATGGTGATGCGGCCCTTGCCCTCGACGTTCGGGGGGCGCGCCTCCAGGCGGATCACGTGCGGCTGCTGGAGCTGGAGTTCGGCGGAGTCCTCGATGGTGATGATGCGCTCGCCCTCGGGGATCAGGCCGGAGAGGGCGTTGAGGAGGGTCGTCTTCCCGGTGCCGGTGGCGCCCGAGACGATCACGTTGAAGCGTGCCTGCACCAGGCCCGCCAGCAGGTACAGCATGTGCTCGTCGAGCGAGCCGAGGCCGATCAGCTCGTGGAGGGTGAAGGAGCGCGGGAAGCGGCGGATGGTGAGGGTGGCACCGGTCAGGGACAGCGGCGGGATGATGACGTTGACGCGCTCGCCGGACGGCAGGCGTGCGTCCACCATCGGGTTCGACTCGTCGACCCGGCGGTTGACCGTCGAGACGATGCGTTCGATGGTCTGCATCAGCTGGTCGTGGGAGGCGAAGCGCATCGGCAGCTGCTCGACGCGTCCGCCGCGCTCGACGAAGATCGCGTCGGGGCCGTTGACCATGATCTCCGTGATGGAGGCGTCCTCCAGGAGCGGTTCCAGGATGCCGAGGCCGAGTGCCTCGTCGACGACCCTGCGGATCAGCTGCGAGCGCTCCACGGTCGACAGGACCGGGCCCTCGCGGCTGATGATGTGCCCGAGCACCCGCTCCAGTCTCGCCCGGCGCTCGGCGGCGGCCAGCGAACTCATCTCCGCGAGGTCGATCTCCTCGAGGAGCTTGGCGCGGTAGGAGGCGACCAGATGGCCGTCCTCGCCCCGGCTGCCCTTCTCCTCGGGGGAGTTGATACGTGACCGCAGACTCATGAGTCCGGCGCTCCTCGTTCCTGGTTACGTGGTGAACACCTGGGGGTGGTGGACACCTGGGGGTGGTGGACAGTTGGCTGGTCGGGCGGGTGGACGAGTGGTCGGTCAGGTCAAGTCAGGTCAGGTCAGGTCAGGTCCTGTTCGATCCGTTCCGGTCAGTGGTCGACGGGCATCGTGGCGGTCTTCGTGGCCTGGCCGAAGTCCCAGCCCGGCACGATCGACGGGATGCCGATCGTGGCGGTGACGGTGACCTCGTCGCCGCCCCCGGACGCCCCGCAGTCGGTACGCCCGGCCAGCCAGCCGCTCACCGCCACCGCGCAGGCCGGCCCGGCCGCCTCGTCGAGCGAGGCGCTGCGGGCCCCCGCTCGGGCGGCGGTACCGGCCTGCTGGGCGGTGTACGCGATCAGGCCCAGCTGGACGGCGGCCATGGCGACGATGATCAGGACCGGCAGGAAGCCCAGGTACTCGATCGCCACCTGCCCGCGGTCCCCCGGCCTCCCGGACCCGCCCCGCCGCCGCCTGTGCCCGTACCCGTACCCGTACCCGTACGACATCTAGTCCCCCACCTCCTCCTCCACCGCGCCCGCGTGCCCCCTCACCTCGAAGGGGAAGGTGGCGGTGCCCGGGAAGAGGACGGGGACGCCCAGTGTCACGTCTGCGGTGACATAGCCGCCCCCGGTCGCGCACGTCACCGTCGCCGCCCCCTCCCAGGCACTGGGCAGCTTGTCCAGCCCCGCCGCCTCGCAGGCGCCCTGGCGCGCGCCTGGGTCAGCGGCGATGGCCGCCCGTACCGCCTCGTCCGCAGCATTCCCCGCGAGGGTGAACGTGTATCCCAGCAGCACGAGTTGCCACAGCACCACGAGTGTCACGAGGATCGTCGGGATCATGCCGAGGAACTCGATGGTGACCTGGCCCCGGTCACGGCCCTGGTTGCCGGCGCTGTCACGGCCACGGCCACGGTCATGGTCATGACCATGGCCATGGCCGCCCTCACGGTCACCGTCACGGCCCAGGCAGAAGCGCGGCTCCTCCCCCTTCATCACCGTCATCCCCCTCCGTCCTTGCGCCGCCGGAGGCTCACCGCTCCCCGGTCTCCGCGCAGCCGGTCTCCGCGCTGCCGGTCCCCCCGCAGCCGGCCGGACTTCTGGGCGCCCTCCGGGGCCTTGGCCAGTCCCAGCTCTCCGGCCAGGGTCCACAGCGCCTGCTTCACCGCGCTCCTGTTCTCCAGTTCGTGGACCCGGCCCGCGTCCACGACGGACTGGAGTTCCTTGAAGTTGGCGGGGATCACGGTGGCCGCGACCGCGGTGCCGGTGATCTTCCGGATGAGGGGCGGCTGGATCTCCGTACCCCGGGTGTGGCGGTTGACGACGACCGTGGTCTCCTCCGCCTTGCGGATCTGGAGCCGGTCCCACATCCGTACCGTCCGTTTGGCGCCCCGGACGGAGACGACGTCCGGGGTGGTGACCAGGAGCGCGGTGTCGGCGGTCTCGACGGCGGCCGCGCCGGCCCCGACGAGCTGGGCGCCGGTGTCGACGACCACGACCTCGTACCGGGAGCGCAGGGCGCCGACGATGTGGCGGGCGGCGCGGTCGGTGACGTCCTCACCGCGTTCGCCCTCGCCGGGGGCGAGGAGCAGGGTGAGGCCGGTGTCGTGGCGGAAGACGGCGTCGGCCAGGACGCGCGGCGAGATGTCGGTGATCGTCGCGAGGTCCACGACGGACCGCCGGAACTGGACGTCCAGGAAGGAGGCGACGTCCCCGCTCTGGAGGTCCAGGTCGACCAGGGCGGTGCTGCGGCCGGACGCCTGGGCGGCGAGGGCGAGCTGGATGGCGGTCAGGGTCACGCCCACGCCGCCCTTGGCTCCGCTGACGGTGACGACCGTGCCGCCGACGCCGGTGAGCACGTCGCTGCCGGCTCCGAGATGGCGGCGTACGCCGGAGGACCACTGGGCGACGGCCTGGACGCGGGTGGCGAGTTCCTCGTAGCTGAGCGGCAGGGCGACCAGGCCGCGGGCGCCGTAGTCCATCGCGGCCTGGAAGAGGCCGGGACTGGCGTCGGAGGTGACGAGGACGACGCCGACGGCGGGGAAGCGCAGGGCCACTTCGCGGATCAGTTCCAGCGCGGGGACCGGGCCGATCCGCTCGTGCACGACCACGACCTCGGGCAGTTCGTCGATCGACTCGGCGGCCAGGCGCGCGAGGGTGTCGACGAGCTGGGTGGAGTCGGTCACCGGGACCACCGGTTCGGCGTCCGGGAGCTGGCTGAGCAGCGTGGTGATGGACCGGACGGCGTCCGCGTCACCGACTGCCGGGAGGATCCTCGTGGGCATGCGGGCCTCTCACTTGTCCTTCGCGAGTTCGTACGTACGGTCCTGCTCGGGAACCGTGGTGTCGCCGCCGGGGGCGACGAGCGCGAGCCTGACCCGCTGGGCGAAGGACTCGGCGTAGGTGATGCGCTGGGCGTCGATGGTGGACAGCGCGAAGGTGATGGGGACGGCGTCCGTGGGCTGCCGTCCGCGGTCGTTCCCGTCGGGTTCGAGGGCGGTGATCCGGCCGACGTCGAGGACCTTGGCGTTGGTCACGATGATCTTCGACTGGGCCGGGGCGCCCTCGCGTTCCCCTTCGAAGGTGGCGTAGACGTTGACCGACGAGCCCGGCGTGATCTTTCCGGCGACGCCGGTGGCCGCGTCGATCATGATGGCGACCTCCTGCTGCCCCGGCTGCAGGGCGGGCTGGTTCACGATCATGTCGCTCTGCAGCAGGGAGCCCTCCCGCAGCGTGGTGACGGCGATCTTGCCCCGGATGTCGCCGAGGTCGGTGACCGCGTTCTCCGACAGCCAGCGCTCGGGCATCTCGATCTTCTCGAACTGGCCCGTTCTGAGCGGCGTGTAGGGCGCCACATCGGATTTCAGCCGGTACGCGCCGACCTCGGGGCCGACCTTGGACTCCACGTCGTTGACGACGGAGAGCACGCCGGCGAACGCGGCGAGGGCGCACAGGATCGACAGGAGCAGGAGTATCACGCCGCGGCGCTGACGGGAGTTCATAGACCGTGCAACCTCATTGGGGGATATGGGCCGAGCGGGACGGTGGGAGACCGCGTTTCGTGTGCGGGCGGAACGGTGCGGTGCGGTGCGGGACGGTGTGCCGGGTCAGCTGCCGCGGACGAGGGCTCTGCTGCCGGCGCCGCGGCCGCTGCCGATGCCGCGGGGACTGTCGTGGGCGGGTACGGACGGGGGCGTGGCCGAACAGAACACGCACCGGTCGCCGATGACATCGATGCCGCACCAGTGGCAGACGCCGCGCCGCACGCTCGTGACCAGCTGGTAGAGGACGGAGAGGTCGGGAAGATAGGTGCAGAACTCGATCATCTTGCCGGTCCCCCACCAACGCGGGGACTCGGCGGGCAGCGGCGTTTCGCGCAGCCCCTGCACCTTCCAGGACGGTGCCAGGGTTCCGGTGACCCAGTCGGACTGGAGCTGCCCCTTGGCGACGAGCATCCAGGTGCCGAACTCCGGTCCGTCCAGCGCGGCTTCCGGGCCGAGGCGGACGAGTTGCGGCTGCGGGTGGGCAAGGACGGCGAACTGGCTGCCGGGCACCCACGACCTGGCGTGCTGTTTCAGGTCCACGGGGATCCGGTCGAGCCGGGCGACGGAGCCGAGCAGGGCCCCGGAGTGGATGTAGTGGACCAGCAGCCGGCCGGCCGAGGCGAGCACACCGGGACTGAGGTCGCAGGAGGCGAGCTGTCTCAACTGACGCGCGAGTACGGCGAGTCCGAGCGGGGGCAGGTCGGGACTGAAGAGGGCGATCCGGTCGCTCTCCAGCAGGGAGCGCAGGGTGTGCAGCCGCCGCAGGACGGCGACGGGCGTCGCCCGGGAACAGACCACGATGACGTACCCGTGCTGCTCGATGAGCACCTGGACTTCGGTCAGCGCCTGTTCGAGCGGCAGGGTGGCGATGTCCCGCAGGACCACGGCGGGCAGGGTTCGTTCGTCCTGCGGTGGCAGTGCCAGGTCGGCACTGGTCACGGCAATGGCAGTTGGCACGCGCGGCTCCCCGTTCTCCCCATGCCCCTCGGTCCGCCGGACGTCACTCCGGCACACCCTGATGACTTCGCTGCGTGACTATGCGAGCACTGTAACCACGGCTCTGTGGCTGGAGAACAGCGTTCGTGCAGCTTGCAGGCAACCGGCGTCGCACAAGGTGCGCCAAAACGGGACACGTCGAGCATCTTGCCGGTCTCGGCACGACCCGCGGGGCGGAGATCCCGTGCACCGCCTTGACGTCGACCCCCTGATGCCCGGCCGCCCGGCGGGCCGGGCGCCGGGGCGGCCGTACGCGATCCCGCACCCTCGAATTGGTCTGGACCCATTGACAACCTGATTGGTCTGGACCACCTTGTTGCTCCAACGACGACACCCACTGTCACCCCCACGCCTCTCTCACTTGCCCCTTCTCCCCCCTCGCCCCTCGCCCTTCGCCTCTCGTCTCTCCTTCTCCCCTCCGGGCCCTCCGTGCATCCCCTCTCCCTGTACCCCATGTCCAGCCCCCCTCCCCCACCCCCACAGGAGGCTTCAGTGGACCGCACACCCACCACGACCGACCGCAGAAACAGAGCCGCCCGCCGCCCCGGCCGCCTCTGGGCGGGTGCCCTCGTCTCGGCCCTCGCTCTCACCCTCCCCCTCGCGGGCGCGGGCCAGGCGTCCGCGGCGGACGTGAACAACGCCAGGAACGCCGGTTTCGAGTCGGGCCTGAGCAACTGGACCTGTTCGGCGAACAGCGGCACGACCGTCTCGTCCCCCGTGCACGGCGGCACGGCCGCGCTCAAGGCCACCCCGGCCGGCCAGGACAACGCCCGCTGCACGCAGACCGTCGCGGTGCGGCCCGACTCCACCTACTCCCTGAGCACCTGGGTGCAGGGCGGGTACGCCTACCTGGGCGTGACCGGCACCGGCACGACGGACGTCTCCACCTGGACCCCGGACTCCAGTGCCTGGAAGCAGTTGACGACGAGTTTCCGCACCGGCTCCGCGACCACGTCCGTGACGGTCCACACCCACGGCTGGTACGGGCAGCAGCCCTACTACGCGGACGACCTGTCGGTCTTCGGCCCCGACGGAGGCGGAGGCGACGGCGGCGACCCGGACCCGACCGTCCCCGGCACCCCGAGTGGCCTGAGCGTCTCGGGCACGACGTCGTCGACGGCGTCCCTGAACTGGAACTCCGTCTCCGGAGCGACGGGTTACACCCTCTACCGCAACGGCACGAAGATCACGGCGGTGACGGGCACGTCGGCGACGGTGACCGGCCTCGCCGCCTCCACCTCGTACTCCTTTCAGGTCGCGGCGACCAACGCGGCGGGAGAATCACCCAGGTCGACGGCGGTGACGGCCCGGACGACGGAGGGCGACGACGGTGGCGGCGGCGACCTGCCCCGGCACGCGGTGACCGGTTACTGGCAGAACTTCGACAACGGTGCGGCCGTTCAGCGCATCTCGGACGTCCCGGCCCAGTACGACATCATCGCGGTCGCCTTCGCGGACGCGACGGGCACGCCGGGCGCGGTCACCTTCAACCTGGACTCGGCGGGCCTGAACGGCTACACCGTCGACCGGTTCAAGGCGGACGTGCGGGCGAAGCAGGCGGCCGGGAAGAAGGTCATCATCTCGGTGGGCGGCGAGAAGGGCACCGTCTCGGTGAACGACGCCGCCTCCGCGACGAACTTCGCGGACTCGGTGTACGCCGTGATGCAGGAGTACGGCTTCGACGGCGTCGACATCGACCTGGAGAACGGCCTCAACGCGACCTACATGACGCAGGCACTGCGGTCGCTGTCCGCGAAGGCGGGCCCGGACATGATCCTGACGATGGCCCCGCAGACCATCGACATGCAGTCCACGTCCAACTCCTACTTCCGGACCGCGCTGAACGTGAAGGACATCCTCACGGTCGTCAACATGCAGTACTACAACAGCGGTTCGATGCTGGGCTGCGACGGCAAGGTCTACAGCCAGGGCTCGGTGGACTTCCTGACCGCGCTGGCCTGCATCCAGCTGGAAGGCGGCCTCGACCCGTCCCAGGTGGGCCTCGGCCTCCCGGCCTCCACCCGCGGCGCGGGCAGCGGCTACGTCTCCCCGTCCGTGGTGAACAACGCCCTGGACTGCCTGACCAGGGCCACGAACTGCGGTTCCTTCAAGCCGTCGAAGACCTACCCGGCCCTGCGCGGCGCCATGACCTGGTCCACCAACTGGGACGCCACCGCCGGCAACGCCTGGTCCGACGCGGTGGGACCGCACGTCCACGCCCTGCCGTAACCGGCCCCCCTTGCCTCCCCACCGCCCCGAACACGCCGCCCTGCCCACGACCATGTGGGCAGGGCGGCTGTCGGAGGGTTCCGCACGACGGGTTCTAGCCGTCGACCTCGTACCGGCCGACCTCGAGGAAGTGGCGCAGCGCTTCCGGGGTGTACTCGTCCAGGGCCGCACCCGCCGCCGCACGCAGGGCGTCGCTGGTCCCGGGGTCGGCGAGGATCCTGGCGATGGCCACGGCGTCGTCCTCGAACTGGGCGAGACGGTGACCGGTCTCGAGCCAGGTGCGTATCTCCTCCGCGGTGCCGTGGTCGAGGAGTTCGTTGACTTCTCGGATCACGCGCCTGCCACTGTCGGGATCGGCCAGGAGCCTGGCGACGGCGACGAGGTCGTCCTCGGCCTGGGCGAGGGGATAACCGGTCTCGAGCCAGGCGCGTATCTCCTCCGCGGTGCCGTGGTCGAGGAGTTCGTTGATCTCCTGGGTCACCCGCCTGCCACTGTCGGGATCGGCCAGGATGCGGAGGATCGCGATGTGCAGGTCGTGGATGTCCATCCCGTCGTAGGGGGAGCCCGTGTCCGACGCCGCTGCGACGGCGGTCGGCGGCGGCACGGGGGCGGCGAAGGACGGAGTGGAGAGCAGCAGGGCCGGGGCGAGGGCGCCGGCGGCCACGGTGAGGGTCACGCGGGTCAGTCTCACGGAGTCAACCACCTGGTGTCGTAGGCGCGGAGTACGGCAGGACATCGTTACGGCGAGGACATCGTCCCAGGGGGAGGCGGAGTGGATCACTGCCCGGATCAGGCAGCCTTCACAGGTCGCTCATTGCCTACGGTCCGCCGCCGGGTGGTCGCGGGGCCCGAATCCGCCCCCAGGTGCGCAGAGGCACCCGTGGTGCCGGGAAGTTTTGTCCGGCACCTGGCACCTCTCGCCGACGCCGGCCTCGTCGACGAAGGCGCGTCAGCGGTGGGAGCCGTGCCGGCCGGGGGCCTCCACGGGGGTCGCGCCGGGGCGGGTCCACTGCGGCACGTGGGCGGCTGGAGCACCTGCTCACCATGTCCGGCTTGCCTCATGTGTCCTTGCGGGTCCTTCCCTTCGCGGTCGGCGCCCTTCCTGGCGCGGGCCAGACCGTCGTCTGCGGGAAAGGGCCGGTACGGCGTCTCGACACCGCTCGGATCGACAGCACCCGCGCACGGCCCGCGATTCGTCCGCCACGAAGCACAGGTGTCCGGGTACCGGGCTCAACTCGACCGGATGGAGCAGCACGCCCTGTCGCCCGCGGATTCCCGCGGCTTCCTCCAGGACATCGCCGGCCGACGGCGAGGAGACACCACCGTGCTCGACGTCGTCCGGGAAGAACCGTTCTGCGCCGAGGGGCCGGCTTGCTTCCGCCCCCGGTGCCGATCAGGACGGCAACGGCTGCGTCACCACAGCCGGCTCCGGCGACGCCACCTCACCGACAGCCGGGACGCCCTGCGGCGCATGATCCTCGACATCACGGCGGGGAGGGCCGGCCACCTGCTGTGAAGCCGGTGCCCGCCGGGTCGGCGACGGCCTGGGTGCCGATGACCACGAGCAGGTCGAGGAGGTCGGCGCTGTCGGTGCCGACCGCCGGGGTGAACCAGAGCAGCCGCTGCCGGCCGTCCTCGCTGAAGAGGTGCAGGCAGTTGACCTCGACGGGGCCGAGGACGGGGTGGAGGAGGCGTTTGCGGTCGTCCCGCCGGAACGCGACGTCGTGGTCGGCCCACAGCGCGGCGAACTCGGGGGACGCGTCGAGCAGCGCACCGATCAGCGAGCCGGCCTCGGCGTCCCCCCTGTCCCGCCTGGCAGCGGCCGCGCGCAGGTCGGCGACGAAGGAACGGGACTGGCGGTCGTGATCGGCCTTCGGGTAGAGCTTCCGGGCGGCGGGGTCGGTGAACCACCGGTACACGAAGCTGGCCCGGCGTCCCCGCAGGCCGGACTGGTCCCCGAGGAGCGCCACGGCGAGGGGGTTCTGTACGAGGGTGACGTGCAGGTCGGTGATCACCTGTGCCGGTGTCGTCGTCAGCCGGCCGAGCAGGTCGAGCATGCCGGGGTGCACGTGGGCGGCGGCCCCGCCCTGTACGGGCACCGGCCGGTCCGCGAGGTGGTAGAGGTAGTCGCGCTCGTCGGCGGTCAGGCGCAGCGCCCGTGCCAGCGCGGCGATCATCTGTTCGGACGGCTGGGAGCCGGCTCCGCGTTCGAGCTCGTTGTAGTAGTCCACCGAAGCCCCGGCGAGCTGGGCCACCTCGTCACGGCGCAGCCCCGGCACCCGGCGCCGGGGTCCGGAGGGGAGACCGACGTCCCCGGGGCGGATGCGTGCACGCCGTGAGCGGAGGAAAGCTCCCAGTTCGGTGTACTTCACAGAGCCCATGGCGTCCATTCTGCGCTCGGCCGGGTCGGCGACACAGGGGATGTCGCCCCCTGGTTCCGCCGGCCGTCCGTGCGCATCGTGGAGGACGTGACTACGCACCCCGAAGCATTCGCACCGGCGGCCGACCGGGTTGCCGTCGTGACCGGCGGATCACGCGGCATCGGCCGGGCGGTCTGCCTGAAGCTGGCCCGGGACGGTCTGGCCGTCGTGGTGAACTACGTCGGCGACACGGCCGCCGCCGAGGAGACGGTGAAGGCGATCGCCGCCGCCGGCGGGCGGGCGGTCTCCGTCCGGGCGGACGTGGCGGACGAGCACGCGGTCGCCGCGCTGTTCGACCGGGCGGAGGGCGAGTTCGGCGGCGTGGACGTCGTCGTGAACGCCGCCGGCCGGCTCGCGCTCTCCCCCATCGCCGACCTCGACCTGGCGGTGCTCGACGCCCTGCACCGCACCAACGTCCGCGGCGCCTTCGTGGTCGCCCAGCAGGCCGCACGGCGGTTGCGCGCGGGCGGCTCGTTCGTGGGGTTCTCGACCTCCGTGGTCGGCACGCAGCTCCCCGCCTACGGCGCGTACACGGCGAGCAAGGGCGCCGTCGAGGCGCTCACGCTGACCCTCGCCCGCGAGCTGCGCGGGCGGGACGTCACCGTCAACACGGTCGCCCCCGGGCCCACGGCCACGGACCTGTTCGTCGAAGGCAAGACCCCCGGGCAGATCGACGCGCTCGCCAAGGCCCCGGCGCTGGAGCGGCTCGGCACCCCGGAGGACATCGCCCGGGTGGTCGCCTTCCTCGCCGGCCCGGAGGGCCACTGGGTGAACGGCCAGATCGTGCGGGCCAACGGCGGCCTGGTGTGACGCCGCCGCCGGGCTGAGGCGGCGTCGCGCCAGGCCGCCGGGTGCCTCCGCACCGCAGGCCCGCCGCCACCCCGCGGACAAGCCCTTCCGCACCCACCGATGACGGCTCCAAGGAGAAGACCCATGCCTTTCGCCCACTTCAGGGTGCCCGCGGGCACCCTCACCGCCGAGGACAAGAGGAAGATCGTGGAGCGCACCACCGACCTGTACGCGGAGCTCTACGGCGAGCGCGCCCGCCCCACCACCGTCGTCCTCGTCGACGAGGTCACCGACGGAGGCTGGGGCGTCGCCGGCGACGTCCTCACCGCCGCCGTGCTGAACGGCGGCGCCTGACCCGGGCCGCGACGCCCGGGGCCGGGCCCCGAACGTCAGAAGAACTCCGACCACGGCTGGTCCCAGACCTGCTTGACGCACAGGACCAGGAAGAGGAGGCCCGCGGCGGCGAGCATGCCGTTGCTGAGGGGGCCGTTGCGCCATTCGCGCGGGGTGCGGGTGGAGTTGAGGAGCCAGAGCAGGGTCAGGGCGAGGAAGGGCATGAAGGCGGCGCCCAGGACGCCGTAGATGATGATCAGGCGGAAGGGCTGGCCCTCGAACAGGAGGATCATGGGCGGGAAGGTCAGCCACAGCAGGTAGGCGCGGAACGGCCAGGACTTCTCCGGGCGGCCGGACGCGATGGCCTCGCCCGTCGACTCCTTCGCCTTCTTCCGGCCGCGTGTCACGAAGTCGGCGAACATCAGGCTCACCCCGTGCCACACGCCGATCAGTGACGTGAACGACGTGGCGAAGAAGCCGATCAGGAAGAACGTCGCCGTCGCGGTGCCGTACCTCTCCTCCAGGATGTCGCCCAGCTGCACCAGGCCCTTGTCGCCCTTCTCCAGCGCGAGCCCCGCCGAGTGCAGGAGCTCGGCGCCGACGAAGAGCATCGCGACGACGAAGAGGCCGGTGGTGAGGTACGCGACGCGGTTGTCCAGGCGCATCACCTTCATCCAGCCGGTGTCGGTCCAGCCCTTGGCGTTGACCCAGTAGCCGTACGCGGCCAGCGTGATCGTGCCGCCGACGCCGCCGATCAGACCCAGGGTGTAGAGGACCGAGTCGTTTGCGTCGGGCAGCACCGGGACCAGTCCGGCGAAGGCGTCCCCGAGGTTCGGGGCCACCCTGACCGCCAGGTAGACGGTCACCACGAACATGACGCCCACCAGGACCGTCATGACCTTCTCGAAGACCGCGTACCGGTTGAACCAGACGAAGGCCAGACCCGCCAGGGCGCAGGCGATGCCCCACCCTTCGAGGTCCATCACGTCCGGGAAGAGGGCCTGCAGGGGCAGCGCGCTCGAGGACATCGCCGCCGCCCCGTAGACGAAGCCCCAGATGACGACGTAGACGCCGAAGAAGTACGTCGTCCAGCGGCCCAGGCTCGCCCAGCCGTCGAACAGGGTGCGTCCGGTGGCCAGGTGCCAGCGGCCCGCCGCCTCGGCGAGGGAGATCTTCACCAGGCAGCCGACGACCGCCGCCCAGAGCAGGGTGTAGCCGAAGGCGCTGCCCGCGATGAGGGTGGCGACCAGGTCGCCCGCGCCCACACCGGTCGCGGCGACGACGATTCCGGGGCCGATGTAGCGCCAACCGGACGTACGGGGCTGGTGGCCGGGGGTCTGGGGTGGTGCTCCGGTGTCCTGGGGGTTTCCCGTGGTGTCCGCCATGGAGGCAAGAAAGCTCATGAACACCGGGCGGACAAGAGGGCGTGCGGGGATCTTCACCGGATGCACCTGGTCGAGGGGCGGTCCGGGCGGGGCCGGGACCACACGGACGCAGTCTTGACCTGATCATGTCATGCATCGAGGATGACGGCACCGCACCACGAACCCGGTACCTCGTGGTGCGTGCGTCGCACGAACCACCCCCACCTCCCACAAGGAGTTTCCCTTCATGCGACTTCGCCCCCGCGGCAGACGGTCCGCCGTGCTCGCCGCACTCCTCGCCCTCGCCCTCGCCGCGCCCGTGTCGATGTCGGCCACGGAGGCCGACGCCGACAGCGCGAAGCAGGCGGCGCCCTCGGCGGACGACGTCCGCCAGTACGAGATCCACCAGCACACGACTCCCCTGACCCGTACGGCGATCCAGCAGGCCGGGGTCACCGTGGACGAGGCCGACGAGGAGACGGTGGTCGTCTCCGGTCGTGCGGACCAGATCCGCGCCCTGCGCCGGCAGGGTTACGAACTGACACCGCTGGGCGCCGCCCCCGACCGCTCGTCGGCCGCCGACGGGCTGCGGCTGTTCGACTTCCCCTCGGCCGACTCCCGGTATCACAACTACGCCGAGATGAACGCGGAGATCGACCAACGGCTGTCGGCGTACCCGAACATCATGAGCAAACGGGTGATCGGCCGGTCCTACCAGGGCCGGGACATCGTCGCCATCAAGATCAGCGACAACGTGAGGGCGGACGAGAACGAACCCGAGGTCCTGTTCACCCACCACCAGCACGCGCGTGAGCACCTCACCGTGGAGATGGCCCTGTACCTGCTGCGCGAACTCGGCGCGGGGTACGGCAGCGACTCCCGGATCACCGACATGGTCGACGGCCGCGAGATCTGGATCATCCCGGACCTCAACCCGGACGGCGGCGAGTACGACATCGCCACCGGCTCCTACCGTTCATGGCGCAAGAACCGTCAGCCCAACTCCGGCTCGTCGTACGTCGGCACCGACCTGAACCGCAACTGGAACTACCGCTGGGGCTGCTGCAACGGCTCCTCCGGCTCCAAGTCCTCCGACACCTACCGGGGGTCGGCTCCCGAGTCCGCGCCCGAGGTGAAGGTCGTCGCCGACTTCGTGCGCAGCCGGGTCGTGGGCGGGGTGCAGCAGATCAAGGCCGGCATCGACTTCCACACGTACAGCGAGCTGGTGCTGTGGCCGTTCGGCTACACCTACTCCGACACCACGACCGGGATGACGGCCGACGACCACGCCGCCTTCCGGACGGTCGGTCAGAAGATGGCCGCGAGCAACGGCTACACGGCCCAGCAGTCCAGTGACCTGTACATCACGGACGGGTCGATCGACGACTACCTGTGGGGCACGCACAAGATCTTCGGCTACACCTACGAGATGTACCCGAGGTCCTCGTCCGGCGGCGGCTTCTACCCGCCCGACGAGGTCATCGAGCGGGAGACGTCCCGGAACCGGGACGCCGTCCTGCACCTCCTGGAGAACGCCGACTGCATGTACCGCTCCATCGGCAAGGAGGCGCAGTACTGCGGTTAGCGTCACCAGGAGTCGTCGGGAGTCGTCGGGGCTCCTAGACCACGGGGTCGGCGTCCGGCCTGGGCTTGTCCGCATCCGCGTCGGCATCCGGCTCGGGCTTGTCGGACGGGTCCGCGTCGGACGCCTCGGGTTCGGCCGCCCCGTCGTCGAAGTAGGCGTCGAGGACCGCGTCCAGCTCCGTGTCCCATGCGGCGAAGCGGCTGCGGGACGTGGCCTCGATCTCGATCGGGTACCAACGGCCCTCCGTGGTGTGGACGGTGACCGTGTAGCGCTTGCCGAAGCGACCGGTCTCCGTCTCCACCGCACCGATCTCGTCCCAGCGGAACTCGCACGCCTGGTCGTCCAGCCGGAGCCGTACGCCGCCGTGGTCGGCGACGATTTCGGCGCGGCGGTCGGACGCCTCGAAGACGGGGCCGTCGGTGACGGGCTCCGCCTCGGAGGCCCCGGACGCCTCGGAGGACTCGGACGTCCCGGAGGCCGGGGAGACCTCGGCGGCCGCGGAGGCTTCTGCGGTCTCTGAGGCCGCGGGCTTCTCCAGGGAGGTCGCCGCCCCGGACTCCGTCCCCGGTCCCCCGGCCGCGTCGGCCTCCGCCTCCGGCGCCTCCCCTCCCTTCACGTCCTCCGGCTCCTCGCCCTCCACGTCCTCCGTGTCCGCCTTGCGGTCGGACGCGCCGGACGCGGGTGCGGTGAGCCCGGGGATGAAGGCCGGGTCGAATCCGGCGCCTTCGAGGGGCTGGGGCTGGCTGTTCGAACCTATGCGCTGCTCCACACCGGATGAGTATGGTCGAGAATCCTGCGCGGGGCACAGCCAGCCCCTACTTCGTTATCAGACGCCTACATGTGACCCACCGTTCGTACCAATCGGATGATGATCAGCCGATTCGCACGGTGACCCTCCGGGGGTTACACGACCAGGCTGAGCGCCGCCGCGACCACGAAGCCCGCCACCGACAGGACGCTCTCCAGCACCGTCCACGTCTTCAGCGTGTCCCGCTCGCTGATGCCGAAGTACTTGGCGACCATCCAGAAACCGCCGTCGTTGACGTGCGAGGCGAAGATGGAGCCCGCCGAGATGGCCATGATGACCAGCGCCACGAACGCCTGGGAGTGGTCCCCCTCCGACAGCAGGGGGGCGACGATGCCCGCCGTCGTCACGATCGCCACCGTCGCCGAGCCCTGCGCGACCCTGAGCACCACGGAGATCAGGTACGCCAGGACGATCACCGGCAGACCGACGCCGTTGAACGTGTCGGACAGCGCCTGGGCGACACCGCTCCCCTTGAGGACCGCGCCGAAGACACCGCCGGCGCCGACGACCAGCAGGATGTTGCCGACCGGCTTCAGCGAGGACGTCGAGACGGTCTCCAGGGACTTGCGGGACCAGCCGCGCCGGATGCCGAGCAGGTAGTACGCCAGGAACAGGGCGATGGTGAGCGCGACGAACGGATGGCCGAAGAACTCGACGACCGAGCGCAGCATGGACTCGTCCAGGGCGATCGAGGAGAACGTCGCGGCGAGGATCAGGAGGAGCGGCGCACCGATGATGCCGAGGACGGTGCCGAGCGGCACGGGCGCCTCGTGCGGCTCGAGGCCCGCGGCGCGCTGCTCGTCGAGGACGGCCTGACGGGACTCCTCGGCGGCCTCGACCATGTCCTGCGGTACGGCGACGAAGATCCGCCTGCCGATCCAGGCGGAGTAGACCCAGGCGGCGACCACGGCCGGGAGGCCGGTGACGACGCCCATCAGGATGACCCAGCCGAGGTCGACGTCGAGCAGTCCGGCGGCGGCGACGGGGCCGGGGTGCGGGGGCAGGAAGGCGTGGGTGACGGACAGGCCCGCGAGCAGCGGCAGGCAGTAGAGCAGGATCGACTTGCCGGAGCGCTTGGCGGCGGCGTACACGATCGGCGCGAGGACGAAGATGCCGACGTCGAAGAAGACCGGGATGCCGAAGATCAGACCGGTGAGGCCCATGGCGAGCGGGGCGCGCTTCTCGCCGAACAGGCCGAGAAGCCGCGAGGCCAGTACCGCGGCGCCTCCGCTGACCTCGAGGATCGCGCCGAGCATGGTGCCCAGGCCGATGATGATCGCGACATGGCCGAGGATGCCGCCCATGCCGGACTCGATGGTGGACACCGCGTCCGAGCGCTGGACCGTGCCGAAGAGTTCGGTGACCGACAGACCGGCCATCAGGCCGACGGCTATGGAGACGGCGAGCAGGGCGACGAACGGCTGGAGCCTGACCTTGATGATCAGGAAGAGGAGCAGCGCGATACCGAGGGCGGCGACGGTCAGCAGACCGGCGGTGCCGTCGACGAGGAGGAGCAGCCCGCCGGTGTGCGGGGGCGTCTCGGCCGCCGCGCCGGCGGCGAGCGAAAGGGACGGGTGGGACATTCGGGGGTCCTCTGCTGAAGCGCATGAATCGGGGGTCCGGGGGCCGCCTCCGCAGGGTGCGGCCGGGCACGGGGGATCGCGGCACGGCGTCACAGGGGTGGCGGACGCCGTGCCGTGGCATGCGGGATGCGGGGATGCGGGAGGGTGACCGGGGAGGGAGAGGGGCGAGCGCGCGTCAGCCCAGTACGGCCAGTGCGTCGATCTCGATGAGGAGCCCCGCGGGCAGGCCGACGTAGACGGTCGTGCGCGCGGCGGGCGGCTGGGTGAGGCCCTGCTCCTCGAAGTAGGTGGTGTAGATGCCGTTCATCTCGGCGAAGTGGTCCACGTCGGTGAGGTAGACGCGGATCATCATCACGTCGTCCCAGGTCGCACCGCCCTCCTCGAGGATCGCCTGGACGTTGGCGAGGGTCTGGAGGGTCTGTTCGCGCAGGGTGGGGCCGGCGGGCGTGGGCGGCTTGCCCTCCTCGGCCGGGAGGAACCCGACCTGGCCGGCGACCTGGAGGATGTTGCCCTTGCGCACGCCGTGGGAGAACTTCGCGGGCGGGGTGGTGTGCGTGCTCGGGGTGAGGGCGACCTTCTCGGCTTTCTCGGTCATGCGGGGCGGTCCTTCGCTGGAGTCACTGGGGTCACTGGAGTTCTGCCGGAGTCCGGCCGGAGTACTCGCCGCTGATCGCGGCCGCGGTGCGGCGGACCGACGGGAGCAGGGTGAGGAGTTCCTCGGCGGTGACGACGACGTTCGGCGCGGAGACCGACATCGCGGCGACCACCCGGCCGTCGGCGCCGCGGATCGGCGCGGCGACGCAGTTGATGGACTCCTCGTGGCCACCGAGGTCGGTGGCCCAGCCCTGTTCGCGCACCTTCTCCAGCTCGCGCAGGAACGCGGCCGGACCCGGTGTCGAACGGGACGTGTACATGGGGTAGTCGAGCGTGTCCGCGAGGGCGCGGCGCTCGTGTTCGGGCAGGTCGGCGAGGAGCAGCTTGGCCACGGCGGCGACCGTGAGGGCGACGGGCTTGCCGATCCGCGAGTACATGCGGACCGGATAGCGGCTCTCCACCTTGTCGATGTAGAGGACCTCGTTCTCCTCGTGGACGGCGAGGTGCACGGTGTGCCCGCACTGCTCGTTGAGGCGGACGAGGTGGGCGTGGGCGATCTCGCGGACGTCGAGGTTCTCCATCGCCTCCTGGGCGAGGGCGAAGAGGCGGGCGCCGAGCCGGTAGCGCTGGTCGGACTGGCGGTAGACCAGTCCGTGTTCGTGCAGGGTGCGCAGCAGCCGCAGGGCGGTGGACTTGTGCACGCCGAGGCGGTCGGCGACCTGTCCGAGGTCGGCGGGTCCTTCGGCGAGCAGCGGCAGGATGCTCAGTGCGCGGTCGACGGTCTGGCTCATGGGGTACGTACCTCCTCCTCGGCCCGGTCCGCACCCGCGTCCGCGTCTGTGCACGCGTCCGCGTCCGCGGTGTCGGTCTCTGTCCAACCGGGGCCGAGGCGCAGTCTCCCCCACGCCGCCTCGTCCAGGGCGGCCAGCCGGTCGGCCAGGTCGCGGGCGGGGGGCGCGGCGAGGTCGCCGGGGACGGTGAGGGCGGCGGCGGCCGTGAGGTGGCCGTGCCGGAGCCGGTCCCGTACGGGCAGGGCGCGCAGGGTGGCGGAGAGGAACCCGGCGGCGAAGGCGTCCCCGGCCCCGACCGTCGCCACGACGTCGACGGCGAGGGCGGGGACGAAGGTGCCCGCTGCCGGTGCCTGCCGGGGGCGGGTCCCGCGGTCCGGCGCCGACGGGGCGCCTTTCCCGGAGGGGGCGTCCGCGGCGGCACGGCTGCCCACGGGTGTGCGGCAGAAGGCCGTGGCTCCCCGTTCGCCTTGCTTGACCACCAGGATCTCCGGCTCGGGCAGCGCCTCGCGGATCGACGCCGGGCCGCCCACGATGCCCCAGGCGGACTCGGCCTCGTCGTCGCCGACGAAGACGATGTCGGCCCTGCGGGCCAGTTCCAGGAGCACCTCGGGACCGTGGGCGTCGCGCCACAGACCCGGCCGGTGGTTGACGTCGAAGGAGACGAGCGGGCGGCCGGGGCGGGGGGCGGTGAGCTCCCGCACCAGTTCCAGGCAGCCGGGGGAGAGCGCGGCCGTGATCCCGGACAGGTGCAGGACGCGTCCGGCGCGCACCGCCTCCGGGTCGACGTCGGCGGAGGTCATCGCGGAGGCCGCGGAGCCCGCCCGGTAGTAGGCGACCTCGTGGGCGTCGGTGGCGCGGTCGCCGGCGGTGCGGAAGTAGACGCCGGTGGGACGGTGCGGGTCGCGCCGGACGTACGAGACGTCGACGCCGTACTCCCCGATCGCCCGTACGAGGTGGTCACCGAAGCCGTCCCGGCCGACCGCGCTGATCCAGCGCGCCGAGTGGCCGGCCGCCGCGAGGACGCAGGCGGTGTTGGACTCCGCGCCGCCGATGGCCCGCTCGAAGGAGGGCACGTCGGCGAGGCGGCCCGGCCGGGAGGGCAGGAACGTCACCATGGACTCGCCCAGCGCGACGACGTCGACGGTCTCCACGGCGTCGGCGTCGGGGGCGGTGCGGGGACCGGTGGCGGTCACGGTGGGGTGACTCCTCGGGTGGCAGGGTCGGGCGGGGTCGCTCGCGGGTCGGGCGGTGTCCGGACTTTCGGTGTCCGGACTTTCGGTGTCCGGACTTTCGGTGTCCGGACTTTCGGCGTCCGGCGTCCGGCGTCCGGCCGCACCGTGCCCGTCGGCTGCGGGGCCCGTTTTCGTTGACCCCGCGTGGCCGAGATGTTAGACAACGGTAAGCGACATACGCAATGGCTGTTGCAGAGAGCGCAACACGCCGGATCAGGGAGGCTCTGATGGTCATGGACCCCGGCTCCGACGCCTACACGCTCCTCGCGGAGGAACGCGTCGACCACCGTTTCAAGGGCCTCCCGCCGGACGCCGACGGGCTGACCGTCGGCGAGCTGGCCGCCCAGCGCCGGAACCTGTTCACCGGCGGTTTCACCACTCCGGTGCTCGCGCTGTCCGCCGAGCGCCTGGAGCACAACCTGAAGCTGATGGAGACGTACGCGGCCCGGCACGGCCTCGCCTTCGCCCCGCACGGCAAGACGTCCATGGCCCCACAGCTCTTCCGGCGCCAGATCGAGCACGGCGCCTGGGGCATCACGCTCGCGATGCCGCACCAGGTGCGGGTGGCGCGGGCGTTCGGCGTGCGGCGGGTGTTCCTCGCCAACGAACTGGTGGACCCGGCGGCCCTGCGGTGGGTCTCCGGCGAGCTGGACGCCGACCCCGGCTTCCGGTTCGTCTGCTACGTCGACTCCGTGCGCGGTGTCGAGCTGATGGACGCGGTCCTCGCCGGCTCCGCCCGCCCGGTGGACGTCGTGGTCGAGCTGGCCGGGGGCGAGGGCGCGCGGACCGGGGTGCGGACGGAGGCGGAGTGCGCCGCCGTCGCCGACGCGGTGGCGGGCGCGCGCGGGCTGCGGCTGGTCGGGGTCGCCGGGTACGAGGGCGAGGTGCCGGACGCCGACCCGGAGCGGGTGGCGGCGTGGCTGCGGCGCCTGGTGGCCCTGGCGGTGGACCTCGACGGGGCGGGGCGGTTCGCGGGCCTGGACGAGGTCGTGGTGAGCGCGGGCGGCAGCGCCTGGTTCGACGCGGTCGCCGACGTCTTCGCCGGGATCCCGCAGCTCTCGCTTCCCGTGCTGAAGTTGCTGCGCTCGGGTGCGTACGTCTCGCACGACGACGGGCACTACCGCAAGCTGACGCCGTTCAACCGGGTACCGGAGGAAGGCGCGCTGGAACCGGCGTTCCGGCTGTGGACGCAGATCGTGTCCCGGCCGTCCGCCGAACAGGCCTTCGCCAACGCGGGCAAGCGGGACGCGGCCCACGACCTCGACCTGCCGTTCGCCCAGGTGGTCCGCCGGGACGGTGTGGAGCGCCCGGCGGCCGGGATCTCGGTCGTCTCCCTCTCCGACCAGCACGCCTGGCTGAGCACCGCCCCGCAGGCCGACCTGGAGGTCGGCGACTGGCTGGGCGTCGGGCTCTCCCACCCGTGCACCTCCTTCGACAAGTGGGTGCTCATCCCCCTGACGGAGGCGGACGGCACCGTGGTCGACTACATCCGTACGTTCTTCTAGGAGGCCGTGTCGTGGAAGAACTCGTCATCCGGGACGCCGACGTCGTGGACGGCTCCGGCGACGGCGCGTACCGCGCGGACGTGGTCGTCGACGGCGGCCGTGTCGTCTCGATCGTGAAGGAGGCGGCGGCAGCGGGCTGTCAGCGCCCGAAGGCCCGCCGCGAACTGGACGCCGAGGGGCTGGTCCTGGCCCCCGGTTTCATCGACATGCACGCCCACAGCGATCTGGCGCTGCTGCGCGACCCCGACCACAGCGCCAAGGCCGCACAGGGCGTCACCCTCGAAGTGCTGGGCCAGGACGGCCTGTCGTACGCGCCGGTCGACGACCGCACGCTCGGCGAGGTCCGCCGCGCGATCGCCGGGTGGAACGGTGGCGGGGACGACATCGACTTCGACTGGCGGTCGGTCGGCGAGTACCTGGACCGGCTCGACGGGGGCATCGCCGTCAACGCCGCCTACCTGATCCCGCAGGGCACGGTCCGCGCCCTCGCCGTCGGCTGGGAGGACCGGGACGCCACCCCCGCGGAGCTGGACCGGATGCGGCAGCTGGTCGCCGAGGGCATGGAGCAGGGCGCGGTCGGCATGTCGTCGGGGCTGACGTACACGCCCGGCATGTACGCCAAGGACGCCGAACTCACCGAACTGTGCCGGGTGGTGGCCCGCTACGGCGGCTACTACTGCCCGCACCACCGCAGTTACGGGGCGGGCGCGCTCCGGGCGTACGAGGAGATGGTGACACTCGCCCGGGAGGCGGGCTGCCCGCTGCACCTGGCGCACGCGACGATGAACTTCGGCGTGAACAAGGGCAGGGCGCCCGAGCTGCTGGCGCTCCTCGACGACGCGCTCGCCGCCGGTGCCGACATCAGCCTCGACACGTACCCGTACACGCCGGGCGCCACCACGCTGGTCTCGGTGCTGCCGAGCTGGGCGGGCGAGGGCGGCCCGGGGGAGATCCTCCGGCGGCTCGCGGACGACGCGACGGCCGAGCGGATCCGGCACCACCTGGAGGTCACCGGCTCGGACGGCTGCCACGGGGTGCCCGTCGAGTGGGACACCATCGAGATCTCCGGGGTGGGCGACCCCGCGCTGACCGAGTACGTGGGCCGCACGGTCCAGGAGTCGGCCGCGCTGCGCGGCGAGAGCCCGTGGGCCCTCGCCCGCGGACTGCTCCTCAGGGACGGGCTGGCCCCGTCGATCCTCCAGCACGTCGGCCACGAGGAGAACGTGCGGGAGATCATGCGGCACCGGGTGCACACCGGCGGCTCGGACGGCATCCTCCAGGGGGCCAAGCCGCACCCGCGCGCGTACGGCACCTTCCCGCGGTATCTCGCGCGGTACGTGCGGGAGCTGGGTGTGCTGTCGCTGGAGGAGTGCGTCGCGCACCTGACGTCCCGGCCGGCCGCGCGGCTGCGGCTCGCGGACCGCGGGCTGGTCCGCGAGGGCTACAAGGCGGACCTGGTGCTGTTCGATCCGGGGACGGTGGCCGCCGGTTCCACCTTCGAGCAGCCCCGGACGCTGCCCACGGGCATCCCGTACGTGCTGGTCGACGGTCGGTTCGTGATCGAGGACGGGCGGCGTACCGACGTACTGGCGGGGCGGGCGGTCCGCAGGTCGCCCCGCTGAACCGCCCGCCCGCGACGGGCCCGTCAGGGCTTGGGCAGAGTGCAGGCGCTCGCGTCGAGGTCGAGCACGCCGTCCGCGCCGAAGCAGTCGGTGAACGGGTGGGTCTGCTGGGCGTAGTTGATGCCCCGGCGGACGGTGACGGCACCGTCCGCGTCGACCTCGCACGGGTTGTTGACCGTGCAGCGCTCGCCGTCCTCGTTGCCGGTGTTGTTGACGGCGACCACCTTGCCGGTGGCGTCGTCGACGACCGGCGAGCCGGAGGTGCCGCCGATGGTGTCGCAGGCGGGGGTGTAGCGGACCGAGTCCTTCCAGGTCCAGGCCCCCTCCTTCAGCCGGTGTGCGAATCCGTCGACGGAGCAGCCGTAGATCCGCTTCCAGTAGCCGGAGACCACGCTGATGGCGGTGCCGGCCGCCGGGCGGGTGTCGTCGAGGGTGAGCGCGTCGATGCCGTACACGCTCCTGATCCGCGCGTACGTGGTGCCGAGCCGGTAGACCGCCGCGTCCGTGTCGGTCATGGTCGCGTAGACGAGCCGGTTGGCGCGCAGGGTGGCGACCCGGGAGCCGGAGGACCCCAGCAGTCCGAAGCTGCGGCTGGAGGCCCGGTCGACGAGGACCTCGCCGGCCGCGGGGAAGCCGCTCTCCAGGCAGTGGCCGTTGGTGAGGACGAGCGCGGGGTCGTCGTCCTCCGAGTGGGGCAGGCGGACGACGGAGCCCGAGCAGTTGCTCAGCGAGACGGTGCCCGCGAAGTCCACCGCGGCGGCCTTCGGCCCGGTGAGGCCGGCCACGGCGTCCGCCGCGGTACCGACGGCACCGTCGACGACGTCGAGCACCGTGGTCGGACCCGCGCCCGGGCCGGCTCCCGGGGCCGTGCCCGCTGCCGCGTCCGCGCCCGTGGGGGTGGGCGCGGACGCGGCAGCGGGGGCGGGCGCGGCGGCGGCCGCGGGAGTCACGCCCGCCCCGGCCAGGGCCAGGGCACAGAGCGCGACGACGAGAGGTCTTCTCATGCGGGGTCCCCTCCTGCGACGGATCCTGCGACGGAGGCGGCGGGATTCCTCCGGCCACCCACAGGATTCATTGACATGCGCATTGTCAGCACGTCGCGGGCAGGGGACAAGACGTCGTTTCCGGCCTTCGGGCTTTCGGGCTTCCCCGCCCTCCCCCGCACGGACGACGGAAACGATGGAGGCCCGGCGCGGAGGCGACGGAGCGGCTTTCACGGCGGCTCCAACGCTCACGGACGGCACCGCCCCCACCGCGCTCCGTCACAGGGAACCGGACATTCCACCCCGACCGACACGTCTCACGTGGCGGATGACACGCCGCAAACGGCATTACCGGGCCGTAAGCTCCCACCATGCAGGTGATCCAGTCGACCAAGCTCGCCAACGTCTGTTACGAGATCCGGGGCCCGGTGCTCGAGGAGGCGATGCGGCTGGAGGCGGCCGGGCACCGCATCGTCAAGCTCAACACCGGCAACCCGGCCGCGTTCGGGTTCGAGTGCCCGCCCGAGATCCTGGAGGACATCCTCCGCAACGTGTCCTCGGCGCACGGTTACGGCGACGCGAAGGGGCTGCTGGCCGCACGCCGGGCGGTCGTGATGCACAACCAGACCCTCGGCATAGAGACCGACGTGGAGCACGTCTTCATCGGCAACGGCGTCTCCGAGCTGATCGTGATGGCGATGCAGGCCCTGCTCGACGACGGGGACGAGGTGCTCGTCCCCTCGCCGGACTACCCGCTGTGGACGGCCGCCGTCTCGCTGTCCGGCGGTACGGCGGTGCACTACCGGTGCGACGAGCAGTCCGACTGGATGCCGGACCTCGCCGACATCGAGCGCAAGGTCACCGACCGCACCAAGGCGATCGTCATCATCAACCCCAACAACCCGACCGGCGCGGTCTACGACGAGGCGATGGTCAGGGGCCTGACCGACATCGCCCGCCGGCACAACCTGCTGGTCTGCTCGGACGAGATCTACGACAAGATCCTCTACGACGACGCCACGCACACCCCCACCGCCTCGATCGCCCCCGACCTGCTCACCCTCACCTTCAACGGCATGTCGAAGGCGTACCGGGTGGCCGGATACCGGGTCGGCTGGATGGCGATCTCCGGACCCCGCGCGCACGCCGACTCCTACATCGAGGGCCTGACGATCCTGGCGAACATGCGCCTGTGCGCGAACATGCCGGGCCAGCACGGCGTGGTCGCCGCGCTCAGCGGACGCCAGACGATCAACGACCTGGTGCTGCCGGGCGGCCGGCTGCGCGAGCAGCGGGACACGGCCTACGAGCTGCTGACCCAGATCCCGGGCGTGACCTGCGTGAAGCCGAAGGGGGCGCTGTACCTCTTCCCGCGGCTCGACCCCACCGTTTTCAAGATCAAGGACGACCGGCAGATGGTCCTCGACCTGCTGCGCAGCGAGAAGATCATGGTCGTGCACGGCACGGGCTTCAACTGGACGGAACCCGACCACTTCCGGGTGGTGACCCTGCCGTCGGCCGACGACCTGCGGGACGCGGTGGGGCGGATCGCCCGCTTCCTGGACGGTTACTGCCAGCCCTGACTCTGCGTGCCCCCTTCGTCCGGTTCTGTCAACGACACAACTTTAGACGAATTCCAAGCTAGGATGGTTTCCTGACAGCACTCAGGAGGCCATCCATGTACGAACCGATCCGCGCCAAGTCGGTCCACCGCACGATGGCCGGCGCTCCTCACGACTTCCCCGGCCGCTCCCGCGAGGAAGAGCTGGACATCCAGCTCGCGGGCCATCTCGACGCACTGCTCGTCGTCACCGACGAGCTGCGCGCCGCGGCGCCCTCGGTCGATCTGGACACGGCGGCCGAGCGGCTCGCCGAGCAGGTGACCCGCCTGCGGGGAGGAAGTGAGCCGGCCCGCGCGCCGGCGACCACGAGCGGGAGCGCGCCCCGCGTCACCGCCCTGCACCGACAGGCGCACGCCCTCGCGGGCCGCGCCCTGGTCGTCGCCGCCTCCCGCGCCGACACGGTGGCCGCCATCCTGGCCGCCGAGCGGATGGACGCGCACACCGCGGCCCTCGCACCGCGCGAACTCGCGTCCCACTGAGCCCCACCCCGGGCTCCCCCCTACGGCCCCGGTCCGCGTGCACCCACAGCGACGCGCGGACCGGGCGCCACGCACCCCCGCACCGCCGCCGGGGCACTCCGTCAGCACCGCGTGGAGCGCGACGCCCGGACGGGGTGCCGCGAAGCCGTCGCGGTGACCGAGACCGTACGGCCCGCCCGGCGCGGCATGCGACAGGTTCGTGCGCGGGTGGACCACGGTGAGAACTGCGCGGTCCGTGACGACCGACTCCTGCTCCGGGCCGGCCCCCGCCGCCCCCACCCTCCCGTGACGACCCCGCCGGCGCGGTTCCGCTCCCCACAAGTCCGCTCCGTACGAAGCGGACCGCGGTTCGGCCGGCTCCTCGGTCGGACCGCGGTTCGGCCGGTTCCTCGGTCGGACCGCCGGGATGCCGGCGGTGGACACCGGTGGAGGCAGGAGGGGACGAGGCCGCGCGGGCCCACTTCCCGGTCCCGCTCGAGGAACCCGCGCGGCCGTCCTCAGGTCACGGCCGGGCCGCGACCGGCCGTGACCGCCGAAGCACACGCCCGTCCGCGGGACTACCGCCGGCGTGCGTCCAAACGCCGCGGCGCCTCGGGCAGGACCGCGGGTGCGAGCCGGCGACCGGACCGCCGGAGGGTGAGCGTGGTGGACGCCCGGGCCGGCGGGACGAGGTGGCCGTGACGGCGTGAGGGCTCCCGGGCCGCTGGTCCGGAGTGACCGGTTCCTGTTGCATACCGGTATCGCGAGGCCATTCTCCGTTCACCTCGGCCACCCGGGAATGACGGGTTCCGGCGGCACGCTCCGGGTGTGAGACGTATCGCGGGAATCGTCCTCGCGGTGCTGCTGATCGGTGGCGTGGTGGCCGCCGTCGTGGCAGGCCGGGACAGGGACGGGACAGGCACGGCAACGAAGACCGTGCGGATGGTCGTCGGGTCGGAGAAGACCGAGTTCTTCGCCGATCCGGACGTGGTGAAGGCCCTCGCCGCCAAGGGCTACACCGTCGAGGCCGAGACCTCCGGGTCCTGGGCCATGGAGGGGCTGGACCTGACGGGGTACGACCTCGCCTTCCCGTCCAGCCGGGCGCCGGCCGTCGAGATCGCGGCCAAGCACAAGGTCCGGGGCGCGCTGCCCCGTCCGTTCTACTCGCCGCTCGTCGTGGTGGCCCACAGCGGGGCCGCCGAGGTGCTCGTGGGCAACGGGCTGGCCGCGCTCGACGGAAGGAACCGGGGCACCCTGAAGATGGGCCCCTATCTGGAGGCCGCCGAGGACGACCGGACCTGGCAGGAGCTCGAGGGAGCGGGCGAGTACGGGGAACTGACCGGCACCCTGTACATCTCCAGCACCGATCCGGAGACCTCCAACTCGGGCGCCCTCTACCTGGCCGCCGCCTCCTACGTGGCCAACGGCGGCAAGGTCGTCTCGAGCGACGCGGAGGTGGGGCGCGCGGCACCGCTGATGCGCAAGCTGGTCAGCGTGCAGGGCGCGCAGCAGGCCGGCTCCGACGCCGTCTTCCGGGACTTCGTCAGCGGCGCGGGCAACCCGCTCGTCCTCGTCTACGAGTCCCAGGTGGCCGCCCTCCTCGCTGAGCAGCGGAATCCCGACGACCTGGTGGTCCTGTACCCGGACACCACGGTCAACAGCGACCACACCGTGGTGCCGCTCACCGACGACGGCAAGGACCTGGCCGAACTCCTCCGCACCGAAACGGCGTTGCGCAAGCTGGCGGTCCGGCACGGTTTCCGGCCGCAGGGCGACGTCGCCGAGTTCGAGCAGGCCGCCTCGCGGCGCACCGCGTATCTCAAGCAGGAACTGACCGGCGTCCGTCAGGCCCCCGTGCCCACCTCCGCGGTGCTGCGCGAACTGGCGCGACGGGCGCGCGGATAGCGGACAAGGGGGAACGATGCACGTGACGAACACCGGAGGGGACTTCACCCTCACACCGCCCGAGGCCGTCACCGCCGTGCCGCGGCAGAAGGCCGGCGGGCTCGTCCCGGTCGAGGACGGCGTCCGCGAGGAGATGGCGTCCAGGGCCGCCGCGTACGTCGAGGGCCTCGCGGCCCTGGACGCCCGCTCGCCCGAGTTCGCCGGCAAGGTCGGCGAGATCACCGCGCTGGGCGCCGGTGAGATGCGCACCGCCACGGCGCAGTCCGACCGCATGCTGGAGCGCACCGTCCGCAGCCTGCCCGGCAAGGGCGGGGACGCCTCGTCCAAGGTGGCGGGTTCGCTCGTCGAACTGCGGCGCGTGGTCGAGGACCTGGACCCGCGGGACCTGCCGGCGGGCAGGGGGCGCAGGTTCCTCTCCCGGCTGCCCGGCGGCAACAAGCTGCGCGACCACGTCGCCAGGTACGCCTCCTCGCAGTCCACCCTGAACAGGATCGTGGGCGCGCTGCGCGGCGGGCAGGACGAACTGCGCCGTGACAACGCCTCGTTGCAGACCGAGCGGGTCCGCCTCTGGGAGAGCATGGGCAAGCTCCAGGAGTACGTCGTGCTGACCGAGGCCCTGGACGCGGCCGTCGAGGAGCACATCGCGGGAGTGGGGGCGGGCGACCCCGCCCAGGCCGACGCGCTGCGCGCCGACGTCCTCTTCCCGGTCCGGCAGAAGCACCAGGACCTGCTGACCCAGCTCGCGGTCTGCGCGCAGGGCTACCTCGCCATGGACGTCGTACGCCGCAACAACGAGGAGCTGATCAAGGGGGTGGACCGGGCGGCCACCACGACCGTGTCGGCGCTGCGGATCTCCGTGATGCTCGCCTCGGCGCTCGAGCACCAGAAGAAGGTCGTCGCGCAGGTCGACGCCCTGCGCGGAACCACCGAGGAACTGATCCGGTCCAACGCGGAGATGCTGGCGACGCAGAGCGGGGAGATCCAGCGCATCGCGGCCGACCCGGCGGTCGGCGTCGAGACGCTGCGGGCCGCGTTCCAGCAGATCTACCGCACCCTCGACGACATCGACACCTACAAGGTGCGGGCGACCGAGGCGATGGCGGTGACGGTGGAGAGCCTGACCTCCGAACTCCAGGGTGCGAGAACGTACCTGGAGCGCAGCCGGTCGCAGAACCCACTGGAGGGCGGCCCCCGATGAGACGCCCACCGGCCTCGGTCCCGGCCGCCGCGCTCGCCGCGCTCACCGCGCTCACCCTGCTGACCGCGTGCACCGGCGCGGCCGACGAGGACAGGGACGACACGGGCGCACCCCGGCCCGGCACGCTGAGGGTCCTCGCCTCCAGCGAACTCAGCGACATGGAGCCGGTGTTCGAGCAGGTGGAGAAGGACACCGGGGTCACGCTGCGGCCCACCTACACGGGCACCCTGGACGCCGTGGACCTGCTGGCCGAGGGGAAGGCGGACAGCAGGTACGACGCCGTGTGGCTGGCGTCCAACGACTATCTGCGGCTGAACCCGGCCGCGGAGAAGAAGGTCGTCTCCCAGACCCCCGTCATGTCCAGCCCGGTCGCGATCGGGGTCAAGGACTCCGTCGTCCGGGAGCTCGGCTGGAAGCCCGCCGAGGTCACCTGGTCCGACATCGACCGTGCCGTCCGGGACGGCGGACTCACCTACGGCATGACCGACCCGGCCCGCTCCCACTCCGGCTTCGCCACGCTGGTCTCGGTGGCTTCGGCACTCTCCGGAGCCCAGTCCGCGCTCACCGACGCGGACGTGGCGAAGGCCCGCCCGAAGCTGAAGGAGTTCTTCGGGGGGCAGCAGCTGACCTCGGGTTCGTCGGGCTGGCTGGCGAGCGCGTACGCGCGCCGCGGCGACGTCGACGCGCTGCTCAACTACGAGTCCGTCCTCGAGGGGATCAAGGGTCTGACCGTGATCCGCCCGAAGGACGGTCTGGTCACCGCCGACTACCCGCTCTCCTCCCTGGCCGCCACCGACGCGGCCACCCGCGAGGACGTGCGCCGGGTGACCGAGGCGCTGCGTTCGGACGCCGTGCAGCGGCTGATCACCGACCGCACGCTGCGCCGCCCGGTGGTCCCCGGGGTGGAACCGTCGGCCGCCCTCGACGACGGCCGACGACGCGAACTGCCGTTCCCCGGCAGCCTCTCCGTCGCCGAGGGCCTGCTCGACTCGTACCAGAACGAGCTGCGCCGTCCCTCGCGGACGGTGTACGTCCTCGACACCTCCGGCTCGATGGAGGGTGACCGCCTCGAGCGGCTGAAGACGGCCCTCACCGGCCTCACCGGCGACTTCCGGGAGCGGGAGGAGGTCACGCTGATGCCGTTCGGCACGGAGGTGAAGAGCGTGCGCACCCATGTCGTCGGCCCGGACGACCCGGAGAAGGGCCTCGCCGCGATCCGCCGGGACGCCGGGCGGCTGTCCGCCTCGGGCGACACCGCGATCTACTCGTCGCTGGAGCAGGCCTACGCCCGTCTCGGCGACGGCGAGGACACGTTCACGTCGATCGTGCTGATGACGGACGGCGAGAACACGGCGGGCCCCGGTGCCGGTGCGTTCGAGGACTTCTACGCCGGACTGCCGGACGGGCAGGCCGGCATCCCCGTCTTCCCCGTCCTCTTCGGCGACTCCGACCGCACCGAACTGGAGGGCATCGCCGAGCTGACCGGCGGCCGTCTCTTCGACGCCCGGCAGGGCTCGCTGGACGGCGCCTTCGAGGAGATCCGTGGCTACCAGTAGGGCGATGGCGTATCTGGAGTCCCGCAAGAACCTCGCCGGGAGTGCGGGCGGGCTCGCCGGGCTGGTGCTGACGTTCACGGGCGTGGCCGGGGCGTACTGGCCGGTCGTGGTGGCCGGCCTGTACGGTGCGGGCGCGTTGATCGCCCCGCCGGAGCGGCCGGACCCGCCGGACTTCCCGGACCCGTCCGCGCAGCTCGCCGAGGTACGGGCCGACTTCGAGCGGCTCGAGGCCTATCTCTCCGGCGTCGACCTGCCGGACGCGGCGGCCGGCCGGCTCGGCGAACTGACCGGGCTGCTGTCCGCGCTGCTCGACCCCGACTGGGCGCCCGAGATCCTCGCCCGGGACCCGGAGGCCGTCCATGCCCTGTCCCGGGCGGTGCGGCAGGACGTTCCGGAGGCCGTCGACACGTTCGTGCGGACGCGCTGGTGGGCGCGGCTCGCACCGGGCCAGGAGCCTCCGGAGCGGCATCTCGAACACCAGCTCGACCTGCTGGGCGCGGAGGCACTGCGGCTGGTCGAGAGCGTGGGCGAGGAGGAACGGCAGCGGCAGCGGACGCTCTCGCAGTATCTGAAGGACCGGTCGGAGTAGGGGGTCGGACTCGCCGGGTGGTGGGCGGTGACATGGCGAAGGCCCGTCGCCGCCCGTTCCCGTCGGGGCGGACGGGTGGGTGACGACAGGCCCAGGGCCCCCCACGCCGTTGTGCGGGGCCTCGCCGGTCTGTGGTGCGTTCACCGCGGCCGGCCGTGACGACGGTGCTGGTCAGGGCGCGATCGGAGCCGGCCGCGGCGTCTTGGGTCCTCCGCGGCGGGAGGACCGGCGGGCGGGGTCAGCCCAGGCGTCGCACCAGGGCGTGGTACTGGTCCCACAGCTCCTTGGGCGTGTGGTCGCCGAAGGTGTTGAGGTGCTCGGGAACCAGCGCGGCCTCCTCGCGCCACACGTCCTTGTCGACGGTGAGGAGGAAGTCCAGGTCGGACTCGGACAGGTCGAGGCCGTCGGTGTCCAGCGCGCCCTTGGCCGGCAGGACGCCGATCGGGGTCTCGACGCCGTCCGCCGTGCCCGCCAGGCGCTCCACGATCCACTTCAGGACGCGGCTGTTCTCGCCGAAGCCGGGCCAGACGAAGGTGCCCTCGTCGTTCTTGCGGAACCAGTTGACGTAGTAGATCTTCGGCAGCTTGGACGGGTCCTTGTCCTTCGCCACGTCGATCCAGTGGCCCATGTAGTCGCCCATGTTGTAGCCGCAGAACGGCAGCATGGCGAACGGGTCGCGGCGCAGTTCGCCGACCTTGCCCTCGGCGGCGGCGGTCTTCTCGGAGGCCACGTTGGCGCCGAGGAAGACGCCGTGGTTCCAGTCGAAGGACTCCGTCACCAGGGGGACGGCGGTGGCGCGGCGCCCGCCGAAGAGGATCGCGGAGATCGGCACGCCCTTGGGGTCCTCCCACTCGGGCGCGATGATCGGGCACTGGGCGGCGGGCGTGGTGAAGCGGGCGTTGGGGTGGGCGGCCGGGCTGTATCCGTCCTCCCGGGCCGACTCGGGCGTCCAGTCGTTGCCCCTCCAGTCGGTCAGGTGGGCCGGGGTCTCCTCGGTCATGCCCTCCCACCACACGTCGCCGTCGTCGGTGAGGGCGACGTTGGTGAAGATCGAGTTGCCCCACAGGGTCTTCATGGCATTGGCGTTGGTGTGCTCGCCGGTGCCGGGCGCGACGCCGAAGAAGCCGGCCTCGGGGTTGATCGCGTAGAGGCGGCCGTCCTCGCCGAACCGCATCCAGGCGATGTCGTCACCGATCGTCTCGACGGTCCAGCCGGAGATCGTGGGCTCCAGCATGGCGAGGTTGGTCTTGCCGCAGGCGCTCGGGAAGGCCGCGGCGACGTACCTGGACTCCCCCTGCGGCGGGGTCAGCTTGAGGATCAGCATGTGCTCGGCGAGCCAGCCCTCGTCGCGGGCCATGACGGAGGCGATGCGCAGGGCGTAGCACTTCTTGCCGAGCAGGGCGTTGCCGCCGTAACCGGAGCCGTAGGACCAGATCTCGCGGTCCTCGGGGAAGTGCGAGATGTACTTGGTCCGGTTGCAGGGCCAGGGCACGTCCTCCTGGCCGGGCTCCAGGGGGGCACCGACGGAGTGCACGGCCCTGACGAAGAAGCCGTCGTCGCCGAGCTCGTCCAGGACGTCCTGGCCCATGCGGGTCATGGTGCGCATGGAGACGGCGACGTACGCGGAGTCGGTGATCTCGACGCCGATCGCGGACAGCGGCGAGCCGAGGGGGCCCATGCAGAAGGGCACGACGTACATGGTGCGGCCCTTCATGGAGCCGCGGAAGACGCCCTTCTCACCGGTGAAGATCTCCCGCATCTCACCGGGGGCCTTCCAGTGGTTGGTGGGCCCGGCGTCCTCCTCCTTCTCGGAGCAGATGAAGGTGCGGTCCTCGACGCGGGCGACGTCGCTGGGGTCGGAGGCCGCGTAGTAGGAGTTGGGGCGCTTGATCGGGTCGAGCCTGCGGAACGTGCCCCGGTCGACCAGTTCCTCGCTCAGCCGCTGGTACTCGGCCTCGGAACCGTCGCACCAGACCACGTGGTCCGGCTGGGTCAGCTCGGCGATCTCGTTGACCCAGGAGATGAGTCCCTGGTGGGTGGTGGGGACGCCGGGAGCCGCGATGTCGCGCGCCACGATTGCTCCTAAGTGAGGGTTCTTGGTCTGGAGGGCCCCGTGGGGGCTGCGGCCCGGATGCTTCACGGTGGAATCTTGGGCGCTCATCCGGTGCCGACCGCACTCATTTGATCCTCCGACGCGAGTGCCCATCTGTCCAGGGGGACTCACATGTGAGCAGAGTGACGATGGCCACGGTTTCCGGGGAGGGCATGCGCGCACGCTGGGTTTCTTTACGCGCACGTTGCGTTCACCATGTCTTCTTTTTACCGGTAGGCACCGCGGGGGGTACTGACGAGTAGCCCGCGTGAGATCATGACCACGTCACGGGGTCGTCCCGCTGGACCGATTCGTAACTTACGGTTCCGTAGATACGATTGCAGTCATGACAGCGTTCGTCCCCGACGCCTCCGACTCGCCCGACGCGCCCGCGGCCCGGTCGGCCGAAGGCCGCGGCCCGGTCCCGACGTCCCTCCCCCACCCGGTCAAACCCAAGCTCCGCGGCTGGCTGCACCTGGGCATGTTCCCCGCCGTCCTGGTCGCCGGGCTGGTGCTCGTCGCCCTCGCCGACTCGACCCGGGGCCGCGTCGCCTGCGCGGTCTTCGCGCTGACGGCCTGCCTGCTGTTCGGGGTGAGCGCCCTGTACCACCGGGGCGACTGGAGCCCCCGCATGGACGGCGTGCTCCGCCGTCTCGACCACGCGAACATCTTCCTGATCATCGCCGGCACCTACACGCCGCTCACCATGCTGCTCCTGCCGGAGACGAAGGGGCGGTGGCTGCTGTGGGGCATCTGGGCGGCGGCCCTCGCCGGGATCGCCTTCCGGGTGTTCTGGGTGGGCGCCCCGCGCTGGCTCTACACCCCGTGCTACATCGCGATGGGCTGGGCCGCCGTCTTCTACCTCCCCGACTTCATGCGCAGCGGCGGCGTCGCCGTCCTGGTCCTGGTGATCGTGGGCGGCGTGCTCTACAGCGCGGGCGGAGTGATCTACGGTCTCAAGAAGCCCAACCCGTCACCGCGCTGGTTCGGCTTCCACGAGGTCTTCCACTCCCTCACCCTGGCCGCCTTCATCGCCCACTACGTGGGCATCTCCCTGGTGGCCTACCAGCACGGATGAGCCGGGGGCGCCCCGGGGCCCGTCCGGCGGACCGAGCCGAGGACACGGGAGCCGGCACGCCCTCCTGCGCCGCGCGGCCCAGCGCACCGGCCCCGCTCGCCCCAGCCGGGCAGGCCCCGCCGGCCGCCTCCGGCCCGGTCCTCCGGACCGGCACCAAGGCCCCGGGCCGGGGCGGCCGGAAATCCCGCGGCCCCAGGCCGCGCACATGACATCCTGGCCCGGTGAACGGTCCCGAGATCCATGTCGAGTTCGCCCCCGACCTGCTCGTCTTCGTCCCCCGGGCACGCACCACCGGCGCCCTGAAGGCCCCGTCCGACGGCGTCTCCACCCTCGGCCACCTCGTCGAGTCCCTCGGCGTCCCGCTGACCGAGGTCGGCGCGCTGCTCGTGGACGGCCGCGAGGTGGCCGTCTCGCACCTCCCGGCCGCGGGCGAGTCGGTCACCGTCCGCCCCGTCGCCCGCCCCCAGCGCGTACCCGGCGCCCCGCTCCGCTTCCTCCTCGACGTCCACCTCGGCACACTGGCCCGCCGGCTGCGGCTGCTGGGCGTGGACACGGCCTACGAGTCGACGGACATCGGCGATCCGGCCCTGGCCGCCCGGTCCGCGGCCGAGAAGCGGGTGATGCTCAGCCGCGACCGCGGGCTGCTGCGCCGCCGGGAACTGTGGGCCGGCGCGTTCGTCTACAGCACCGGCCCCGACGAGCAGCTGCCGTACGTCCTGGACCGGTTCCGGCCCGAGCTGCGCCCCTGGACCCGCTGCACCGCCTGCAACGGGCTGCTCCGCGCCGCCACCAAGGACGAGGTCGCCGACCAGCTGAAGAGCGGCACGCACCGCTCGTACGACGTGTTCGCCCAGTGCGGCGACTGCGGCCGCGCCTACTGGCGGGGCGCGCACCACGACCAGCTGGAGGCGATCGTGGAAAGCGCGCTGAGCCGGGTCGCCCGGGGAGACTGAGCGGCCCGGCCCCGCCGCCTCAGCCGCCCAGGGCCGCGCCCAGCCGGGCGGGATCGGTCGTCGGCGCGTCACAGGTGAAGTTGCGGCAGACGTACGCCGTCGGTTCACCGCCCACCAGGGGCCGGTCGGCCAGCAGCGGGAACTCGTCGCTCCCCGGTGTCCCGAGGGCGATCACCGTCCCCGGGGCGGTGCCCAGAAGCGCCGTACGGTGCAGGGCCGTCGTGGCCGGGTCGTCGAGCGCGGGGCCGACCACCGCGACCTCCCGCGGCCCGTCCAGCGCCGCCTCGGCGACCGCGAGCCCCCAGCCGACGAACCGCGGCACCCGCGGACCGAGCGTCCTCACCACTCCCAACGCCCTTTCCGCGGCGGTGCGGTGGGGCTCGGAGCCGGTCTGCGCCGCGTACCCGAGCAGCGCGCCCGCGGCGGCCGTCCAGCCGGACGGAACGGCGTTGTCGGTCGGGTCCTGCGGGCGACGGATGAGCCGCTCGGCGTCGGACGCCGTGTCGTACAGGGTGCCCGACCCGGCGTCGGCGAAGCGGGCCAGCACGTGGTCGAGCAGCAGCCCGGCGAATTCCAGCCACACCCCCTCCCCGGTCACCGAGGCCAGCGCGAGGAAGCCCTCGGCGACGTCGGCGTAGTCCTCCAGGACGCCCGCGTTGCCGCCGACACGGCCGTCCTTGCTGGTCCGGGCGATCCGGGCGTGGTCGTCGAGGTGCACGCGGACCAGCAGGTCGGCGGCGCCGACCGCGGCCTCGGTCAGGTCCGCCCGGCCGAAGTAGGCGCCGGTCTCGGCGAGCGCGGCGATCGCCAGCCCGTTCCAGGCGGCGACGACCTTGTCGTCCCGGCCGGGAGCGGGACGCGCCCCGCGCGCCGCGAGCAGCCGCTCCCTGATCCCGCCGGGGCCGGCGATCCGGCCGGCGTCGAACACCTCGTCCTGCTGCGGAAGCCGGAGCACGGAGGCGCCCTCCTCGAAGGTGCCCTCCTCGGTCACCCCGAAGTACCGCACGGCGAGTTCGGCATCCTCCGCCCCGAGCGCCTCACGCAACTGCGCGGGCGTCCAGACGTAGTAGGCCCCCTCGACGTGCCGCCCCGTCCCGTCGTCGCTGTCGGCATCCAGCGCGGACGCGAACCCGCCCTCGGGCGTGCGCAGTTCGCGCACCATGAAGTCGGCGGTCTCCAGCGCGACCCGGCGCGCGAGCTCGGACCCGGTGGACCGCCAGAGATGGGCGTAGACGCGGCACAGCAGGGCGTTGTCATAGAGCATCTTCTCGAAGTGCGGCACCACCCAGTCCCGGTCGACGGAGTAACGGGCGAAGCCGCCGCCGAGCTGGTCGTAGATGCCGCCGCGGGCCATCCGCTCGGCGGTGTCCCCCGCCATCTGGAGAGCGCCCTCGGCGCCGGTGCGGGCGTGGTGCCTGAGCAGGAACTCGAGCACCATGGACGGCGGGAACTTCGGCGCCCCGCCGAATCCGCCGCGCTGCGGGTCGTACTCCCTGGTCAGGCCGAGCAGCGCCTGCGCCTGCTGCTCCTCGCCGGGCAGCCGCGCGTCGCCGTAGGAGATCTCCCGCCCCGCCAGGTCCCGCACGATCTTCCCGGCGACCTCGGCGACCTCGTCCCGGCGCTCGGCCCAGGCCTGGTGCACGCCCTGGAGCAGCTGCCGGAAGGACGGCATGCCCTGGCGGGGCTCGGGCGGGAAGTAGGTGCCGAAGTAGAAGGGCTCGGCGTCCGGGGTGAGGAACACCGTCATCGGCCAGCCACCCTGCCCGGTCGCCGCCTGCACGGCCTCCATGTAGACGGCGTCCACGTCGGGCCGCTCCTCCCGGTCCACCTTGACGCTCACGAAGTGCGCGTTCAGATAGTCGGCGGTCGCCCGGTCCTCGAACGACTCGTGCGCCATGACGTGGCACCAGTGGCAGCTCGCGTACCCGACGCTCAGCAGGACGGGCACGTCGCGCTCACGCGCCTCGGCGAAGGCTTCGTCCGACCAGGGCCACCAGTCGACGGGGTTGTCGGCGTGCTGAAGGAGGTAGGGGGACGTCTCGTGGGCCAGTCGGTTCGGCATGGTTCCATCCTGCCCCAGTACCGGCACCGCACCGTCGTACCGATGCGCCCCGCCGCCGTCCGTGACCCGGATGTCGGCCGCGCGGGTGTCCGCCGCTCGGGTGTCCGTCGATCAGACGTCCGTCGCTCAGGCGTCCGTCGCCCGGATGTCCGTAGCCCGGACGGCGTCCTGTCTCCCTCTCTCCAGGGCGGGGCACGCGCAGGACACCGGGGCCACGCATAACCGGCAGGGGTCTCGGGGAGGGGACGGGAGGGACCCGAGGACCGCCGGGCACACCGGGTGCGGGCAAGGCCGCCGGAGGGGGACGTGGCATGCGGGACAGTCATCGTGCGGACGCCGAGCGGTTGCTGGCGCGGGCTGTGGAGGAAGAGGTGCGCCGCTCGGGCGGGCGCACCGACGGAAAGGTGCTGCTGTCCCGGGCGCGCGGCGCCCTGGACGCGATGGCGGGGACGGCCGCCGAGGAGTACGAGGCGTACACCCGTGCCCTGGACGACGCGGCGGCCGGGCAGCTCACCTTCGGCCAGCGGTACGCCCGTGAGGGTGCCGGGACGCCGCTGCTCGTGGCCGGGGTGGCCGGGGCGGCGGCCGTGGTCGCCGACCTCCTCCTCGGCACCGGGACCGGGACGGCACTCGGCGCGGGTGTGGCCGTCGGGGCGGCCGGGGCGGCGGCGACCGTGGCGAAGGTCGCGGGCGTGCATGTGCCCGCCGCCCACCACCGGGCCGGCGCGGTGAGCCAGCCGGGCGGGCCCGAGCAGCTGCGGCTGCAGTGGCTGACGGCGCTGGAGGTGCGCGGGGTCCGGCCGTTCCTGGACCAGCAGCGGATGCTGGCCGCGGCCACGGGGCCCCGGCAGAAGGGGCCTCGGCTGCGCGGCGCGGACAAGAGCGCGGCGGCCCGCGGCCGCAGCGTGCTCGAGCAGTCGTTCGGGCAGCTGCCCGAGCCGGTGGGGGCGTTCGCGGGGCGCCGGCGGGAGATGGCGCAGATCCGGCAGTGGGTGCGGGCCGCGCGCGCGGCCACCGGGACCGTGCCGACGGTGGTGGTGCTGTACGGGGCGCCCGGCAGTGGCCGGACCACGCTCGCGGTGCGCGCCACGCACGACCTGAAGGACTACTTCCGCGGTGCCTGCGTGGTCGATCTGCGTGCCGACAGCCCCGGCGAGGCGCCGCTCTCGACCCGGGACGCGCTGCTGCATCTGCTGAACCGGCTGGGGGCGCCCCGCGAGCAGTTGCTGTTCCGTGAGCGGTCCTCGCCCGACCAGCAGGTCAGGCGGCTGAGCGAGCTGTACCACCAGCATGTGACGGGCATGCCGGTGACGGTCGTCCTCGACGACGCCGCGGACCCGCAGCAGGTCCGTACCCTGCTGCCGGAGCGTTCCGACAGCCTGGTCCTGGTGACCTCCCGCGCGCCGCTCGGCCTGCCCGACGACCTGCCGGCCCGGGTGCACCAGGTGCCGGTGGAGGCGCTGGACGCCGCGGATTCGGAGGAGCTGCTGTCGTCCGCCGCGCAGGACTCCTCCGAGCCGTACGACGCCGAGTCGGCCGACCTCGTCCGGGAGCTGTGCGGCGGGCTGCCGCTGGCGCTGCGGATCGCCGGTTCGTCGCTGGGCGCGCGCTCGCCGCGGGCGCTGGCCTCGGACCTGAGCGCGTACGGCCCGGTCGACCCGGTCGAGCGTGCCCTGTGGCTGCGCTACACCGACCAGCCGGACACGCTGCGGCGGCTGCTGCGCCGACTGGCGCTGGCGGGCCGGGTCTCGCTGGGTGCCGCCGCCGCGGCCGCGGTGCTCGGCACCGACGAGGCCGAGGCGCGACGGCACCTGGAGGCGTTGTCCCGGGCCGGTCTGATCACCCCGGTGCGGCAGGGCCGCTACCGGCTGCACGACCTCGTACACGCCTTCGCGCTGGCCCGGCTCCTCGACGAGGAGGACCCGGCCGAGCGGGCGGCGGCGCAGGAACGGCTGATCGTGAACTACGCCGAGCTGGCCGATTCGGTGCTGCGCCTGGTCGACGGGAACATGTCGACCCGCTCGGACCGCTTCGGCCCGTACGGCTTCACGTCGCTGGACGAGGCGCTGCGCTGGCTGGACGACGAGTCGAGCTTCATCACGGCGGCGCTGCGGCACGCGGAGGGTGTGGACCAGAGGGCGGTGCTGAACCTCCTCGGCGCGTTGTGCGACTACTGCCTGCTGCGCGGCGACCTGTACCGGCTCGGGGAGATCAGTGAGCTGGCGCAGTCCGTGGACGAGGGGCTGCTGGTGCGTTCGGTGCAGTGGCGTACCGGTATCGCGGCGCGTCAGCTCGGTGAGCTGGACACGGCGCGGACGACTCTGACCTCGGTGGTCGACCTGTACCGGGGGGCGCATCACGACGCGGGGGCCGCGCGGGCGCTGACCTCGCTGGGCATCACGCTGCACCACCAGGGCAACCTGACGGAGGCGTCGGCGCGGCTGCGGGAGGCGATGGACCTGCAGTCCGCGCCCCGGCTGGCCACCGACCGGGCGTGGACGATGCACGCGCTGGCGGCGGTGGAGCGCGACCGGGCCCGGCTGGCCGAGGCCCTGGAGCTGCTCACCGGGTCGCTGGTGCTGCACCGGGCGGGCGAGTCCGTGCACGGTCAGGCGTGGGCGCACTTCCAGCTCGGCCAGCTGCACCTGCGGACGGGCGACGTCCCGCGCGCCGAGACGGAGCTGCGCACCGCGCTCGAGCTGTACGGCCGTACCCGTGACGCCCGCGGGGAGGCGTGGGCGCTGACCCAGCTGGCGCGGGCCCTGCTGGTCTCCGGGGACGCCTCGCCGGCGGTGGAGGACCTGCGGCGGGCCGCCGCCCGGCACCGGGACAACGAGGACGCCCGCGGGGAGGCGTGGACGCTGTACTACCTGGGCCAGGCGCTGGAGGAGACCGGGGACCTGGACCGGGCGGTGCGCGAGCTGGAGCGGTCCCGCACCATGTTCTCCCGGATGCGGGACGTGTACGGGCTGGCCTGTGCCCGGCACCACTCGGCCCGGGTGACCCGCGACCAGCGGGCCGCGCGGACCGGATCGCTGCGCAACTCCGGCTTCGCCCGTCAGCTGCTGGTCGACGCCCGCGCGGACTTCCAGCGCATCGGGGTGGCCCACGGCGAGGCGTGGACCTGCCTGGAGCTGGCGGTCGTCGACGCGGGCAACGCCCGTACGCAGCAGGCGCTGGCCCTGTGCGAGGAGGCGGCTGCACTGTTCGCTTCCTACGGGGACCGGCGCGGGGAGGACTGGGCCCGGTTCCTGCGCTGCACCCTGCTGCCGTACGCCGCCCCCGGCGGTACGGAGGTCGGTACGGCGGTGGCCCTGGAGGAGCTGGCCCAGCTCGGCCGGACCGCGCACGCCGCCCGCGACGGCAAGCTGGGCGACTACGTGGACGCCTACCGGCTGCTGCTGGAGCGGGGGGCGAGCCTGGAGGCGGGCTGGCAGGCCTGGCGCCTGGGCATGGTCCCCAGCCGTCACGCGCGCGAGGTCATGGGGGTGGCCGTGGGGTCGCAGACGCGGGGCGGCCCGGCGGGGTGACACGGACGCCTCTGCTCACCGGGCGCCTGCCGGGCGCGGGGCGGGCCGGTGGCGGACGGCGTGCCGAGACGGCCGCCCGGAGCAGACCGACGGGGCCCCGGCCGGAAGACCGCCTCAGCCGGCGGTGGGAGAAGCCCGGACGGCGGGGCGGGGGCCCTGGTGACGCGGGTCACCGTGTGACGCGCGCGACCCTGCGGGGCGCCGCCGCCCGCGCGTGCTGCCGCGCAGCCCCCCGGTACCGGAGGACTACGCGGATCAGCCCTGCTTCCCGCCCGCCGTGCCGGCGGGCGGCTGCCCGGCGTTCCCGGGTTCCGCCGCCCGGGGCCCCGGCTCGGCGAAGTCGACCCGGTTCATGTGCCGGTTCATCGACTTCATCAGACCCCAGACCGCCAGGGCCATCACCGCGAACACGACGAAGCCGAGGACACCGGGGGTGACCTTGTCCTCGTCGAGCTCGGCGAGGGTGACCAGGTGGCTCATTGCCAGGTGTGCGCTTGCGCTCATGTCAGGCATTGTCGCGGATGCCCGCGAAGAGGTCGTCCTCGGGGAGGGAGGTGTCGACGAGGGACTTCGCCAGCTCGTACTCCTCGGTGGGCCAGACCTCCTTCTGGATGTCCATCGGGACCCGGAACCAGCCGCCGTCGGGGTCGATCTGTGTGGCGTGCGCGATCAGGGCCTTGTCACGGATCTCGAAGAAGTCCGCGCACGGGACGTACGTGGTGAGGGTGCGCTCCTTGCGCTCGAACTCCGACCAGCGCTTCAGCCAGTCCCCGTACGGCGACTCCAGGCCGCGGTCCAGCAGCGCCTGGTGCAGCGTCTCGGTGCGGGGGCGGTTGAAACCCTGGTTGTAGTAGACCTTCAGCGGCTGGAAGGCCGGGCCGAACTCGTCCTCCGGGTACGCCCCGGTGTCCGCCGCGCCCTCGAAGGCCACCATCGTGATCTTGTGGGTCATGATGTGGTCGGGGTGCGGGTAGCCGCCGTTCTCGTCGTAGGTGGTGATCACCTGGGGACGGAACGCGCGGATCCTCCGCACCAGCTCCCCGGCCGCCGCGGCCACGTCCTGAAGGGCGAAGCAGCCCTCGGGCAGCGGGGGCAGCGGGTCGCCCTCGGGCAGACCGGAGTCGACGAAGCCGAGCCATTCCTGCTTCACCCCGAGGATCTCCCGGGCCTCGTCCATCTCCTTCCTGCGCACCTCGTGGATGTTCTCCTCGATGTACGGATCGCCCTGCAGTCTGGGGTTGAGGATGGAGCCGCGCTCCCCGCCCGTGCAGGTCACGACCAGCACGTCCACCCCCTCGGACACGTACTTCGCCATGGTGGCCGCGCCCTTGCTCGACTCGTCGTCGGGGTGGGCGTGCACGGCCATCAGTCGCAACTGGTCAGTCAAGACTCATTCCTCAAGTCGGCAAGTCGTCAGACGCCCCGCGCGTCCGGCACGCGATCCCGTCGGCGGCCGTCCCGTGGGAGGTAGGTGTTGTTCCCCGGGCGTCCTGGTGGGGTGGCGGTCGGGCGGTGGGCGGAAGGCTTCTATAGTGACCGAAGCCGGGGGCGAATAATTCCGGAGTCCGCCTCCGGGACTTCCCGGGAGTACGCGTCCCGTTCCTGCCGAGGAGACGACCATGAGTACGGCGAGCACGCGACCGCCCGAGAGCCGCTACGGCCGCTCCTCGGACGAACGCGCGGACCGCACTCTCAAGATCGTCGGTGCGGGTCTGGCCGCGGTCGTGCTGGCCCTGTTCGGCTGGTTCGGTTACCACTACGTCGTCCAGAACGAGATCAGCGGTGAGCTGATCTCCTTCGACGTCTCGAAGACCGAGGTGCGGGTGCGTCTGGAGGTCCACAAGGACGCCGGCGTCGAGGGCTACTGCACGGTGCGGTCGCAGGCCGGCGACGGTGCCGAGGTGGGTCGTGCCGACTTCCGCTTCGGCGGGGACGACACCCGTGTCGACAGGGTCGTCACGCTGCGCACGACGTCCCCGGGCACCTCGGCCGAGCTCCTCGGCTGCCACGCCGACTAGGACCTGTCCGGGTGTTGCGGGAAATGCAGCACCGCTGACCTGCGGGAACAGGATTCTGGTGGCTTATGTCCTCCCCCTTCCACCGCTGAATTGTTAGGCTCGTGGTTTCGCCCATCCGTGGAGGAACATCCTTCAGGGAGGGCGAGCTTTGCATTCCCACGTACCTACGAGGAGCACCAGTGACCCAGACCAGCGAGAACGTCACCTGGCTGACCCAGGAGGCGTACAACAAGCTCAAGGACGAGCTTGAGTACCTTACTGGTCCCGCGCGTACGGAGATCTCCGCCAAGATCGCCGCCGCGCGCGAGGAGGGCGACCTGCGGGAGAACGGCGGGTACCACGCGGCCAAGGAGGAGCAGGGCAAGCAGGAGCTCCGCGTGCGGCAGCTCACCCAGCTCCTCGAGAGCGCCAAGGTCGGTGAGGCGCCGGCGGCCGACGGTTCGGTGGCGCCCGGCATGGTCGTCACGATCGCCTTCGACGGCGACGAGGACGACACGCTGACCTTCCTCCTCGCCTCGCGGGAATACGCGAGCGGGGACATCGAGACGTACTCACCGCAGTCCCCGCTGGGTGCCGGGGTCAACGGCCACAAGGTCGGCGAGGAGGCGGAGTACGAGCTGCCGAACGGCAGGAAGGCCTCGGTGAAGATCCTCAAGGCCGAGCCGTACGACGGCTGACTCCAGCCGGCTCCGTCCTGCGCGTCCGCACGACCGGGACTCCGCACGACCGGGACTCCGTGTGCCGGGACCCCGTACGCCGGACTCCGCACGCGTCGCGCCCCCGAACGCGGCCCCCGGCGGCTCTCCCCGACAGGGAGACCGCCGGGGGCTTCGTCGCGCCGCCCGGCCGGGTCGGGCCGGGGTCAGTCGATGACCGTGTAGCCCGCGTCGCGCAGGATCCGGTCGACCTCGGTGCGGTGCGCCGGACCCTTCGTCTCCAGGTGCACCTCGACCTCCACCTCCGTGAGCCCGAGCCGGGGGTCGGTCCGTACGTGGCTCACGTCGAGGACGTTGGCGTCGGCCACCGACAGGGCCCCGAGAAGCGTCGCGAGGGCGCCCGGCCGGTCCGGCAGGCGCAGCCGTACGGCCAGGTAGCGGCCCTGCGCGGCCATGCCGTGCCGCAGCACCCGCTCCAGCAGCACCGGGTCGACGTTGCCACCGGACAGCACGGCGACGACCGGCCCGTCGAAGGCGTCGGGGCGGCTCAGCAGCGCCGCGACCGGGCTCGCCCCGGCCGGCTCCACGACCAGCTTGGCCCGCTCCAGGCACAGCAGCAGCGCGGCCGACAGCTCGCCCTCGGTGACGGTGCGGACCTCGTCCACCAGCTCGCCGACGATCCCGAACGGCACGTCGCCGGGCCGGCCCACCTTGATGCCGTCGGCCATCGTCGCCGGGGCGCGCACCGACACCGGGTGCCCGGCCGCCAGCGAGGGCGGATACGCGGCCGCGCCCTCCGCCTGCACCCCGATGATCCGTACGTCCGGCCGCAGCGCCTTCACCGCGACCGCGATCCCGGCGGCCAGCCCGCCGCCGCCGATACCGACGACGATCGTGCGCACCTCCGGGCACTGCTCCAGGATCTCCAGACCCACGGTGCCCTGGCCGGCGATGATGTCGGGGTGGTCGAAGGGATGGATGAGCACGGCGCCCGTGTCGGCCGCGTACTCCTCGGCGGCGGCCAGCGCCTCGTCGACCACCTGGCCGTGCAGGCGCACCTCGGCTCCGTACTCCCGGGTGGCGCTGATCTTCGGCAGCGGGGCGCCCTTCGGCATGAACACCGTCGAATCCACCCCGAGCAGCGAGGACGCGAGCGCGACGCCCTGCGCGTGGTTTCCGGCACTCGCGGCGACGACGCCGGCGACACGCTGCTCCGGCAGCAGCCCGGCGATCCGGACGTACGCGCCGCGCAACTTGAACGAACCCGTCCGCTGGAGGTTCTCGCACTTCAGGTGTACCGGGGTGCCCACCGTGCGGGACAGGTGCCTGCTGCTCTCCATCGCGGTCGTCCGCGCGACGCCCTGGAGCATCTTCCGGGCACCGCGTACGTCATCGAGGGTGACGGTGCGCAAGGAGTCAGCCGTGCCGTAGCTCATGACTCCAGCATCGCAGTTCACGGGAGACGGGCGGACGCGGTGACCAACGGGCGGACGCGGCTTTGCGAAGCGTCGCTACGGCCCGCCTCCGGCCGCGTACCCTGTCCCCCAATTAGCAGCCCTTCACGAAGTGAGCCTCCGGCCATGCCCACAACACCTGACATGTCGATGGACATGACGACCGTCGGTGACCCCGGCCTCCTCGAAAAGCTGCAGCACGAGGTGGCGCTGTTCGCCCGCCGTGCCGAACAGACCCGGCTCGGCGGTGTCGGCCAGGTGCGCAACTCCATGGACCGCGCCGCCTATCTGCTGCTCAACCGCCTGGACAACGAAGGCCCGATGGGGGTCAAGGCGCTCGCCGCGAGCATGGGCATCGACTCGTCGACGGTCACCCGCCAGGTGGCCCCGCTGGTGGACACCGGTCTGGTGAAACGCACCTCGCACCCCGAGGACGGCCGGGCGGTGGTGCTCCAGCTGTCTCCGCGCGGGCAGTCGCGTCTGGAGGAGGTCCGTTCCTCACGGCGTCGGTTGATGGCCGAACTGACGGAGGACTGGGAGCAGGAGGAGCGCGAGGCGTTCTGTGCGCTCCTCACGCGCTTCAACAGCGCGCTGTCCGCCCGGATGGCGGCGCCGGCCCTGCCGGGGCAGGACGAACAGCCGGCCTCCTGAGCTCCCGGGCCGCGTCGTACGGCCGGCCGAGCCGTGCGCGGCGGGCGTGGGGGGCGGTGCGCGCCGCGTGCGGGCGCGGCTTCGGGGCGGAGCCGCCGCCGAGGGCGGCTCCGCCCCGTCGACCCGGGCTTCGGCGGCGGCCCTCAGCGGCCGAGCGCCTGCTGGAGGTCCTCGAGCAGGTCGTCGATGTTCTCGATGCCGACGGAGAGGCGGACCAGGTCGGCGGGGACCTCGAGGGCGGAGCCCGCGACGGACGCGTGCGTCATGCGTCCGGGGTGCTCGATCAGTGACTCGACGCCGCCCAGGGACTCGCCGAGCGTGAACACCTCGGCCCGGTTGCAGACCTCGACGGCCGCCTCCTCTCCGCCCTCCACGCGGAAGGAGACCATGCCGCCGAAGGACCGCATCTGCTTGGCGGCGACCTCGTGGCCGGGGTGCTCGGGCAGCCCCGGGTAGAGGACGCTCGTCACGCGCGCGTGCCTGCTGAGCATGTCGGCGACCTTGGTGGCGTTCTCGCTGTGCCGGTCCATGCGCACGGAGAGCGTCTTGGCGCCGCGCAGCACCAGCCAGGAGTCGAACGGCCCGGCGACCGCGCCCATCGCGTTCTGGTGGTAGGCGAGCTCCTCGCCGAGCTCCGCGTCGCCCGTGACCAGGGCACCGCCGACGACGTCCGAGTGGCCGCCCATGTACTTGGTCAGGGAGTGCACGACGACGTCCGCGCCGAGCGCGAGCGGCTGCTGGAGGTACGGGGTGGCGAAGGTGTTGTCGACGACGAGGCGGGCGCCGGCGTCCCGGGCGACCTGGGCGACGGCGGCGATGTCGGTGATGCCGAGCAGCGGGTTGGAGGGGGTCTCCACCCACACCGCCCTGGTCTTCGGGGTGAGGGCGGCCCGGACCGCCGCCGGGTCGCTGGTGTCGGCCACCGACCACTCCACGCCCCAGCGGGCGACGACCTTGGCGAACAGGCGGAACGTGCCGCCGTACGCGTCGTTCGGGATCACCACGTGGTCGCCGGGGGCGAGCAGCGTACGCAGCAGGCAGTCCTCGGCCGCCAGCCCGGACGCGAACGCGAGGCCGCGGCGGCCGCCCTCCAGGGCCGCGAGGTTCTCCTCCAGCGCGGTCCTGGTCGGGTTGGCGCTGCGGCTGTACTCGTAGCCGCCGCGCAGGCCGCCGACACCGTCCTGCTTGTACGTGGAGACCTGGTAGATCGGCGGGACGACCGCGCCCGTCAGGGGGTCGGCCGTGTTGCCCGCGTGGATCGCGAGCGTCTCGAAGTGCTGGCTGATGTGCGTGTCGCTCATGTGCACCGAGGGTAGTGCGCCCGCGCCCCCGGCGCCGGGAGTCGGGTTGTCCACAGGTCCGGCACCACGTTGGCCAAGTGGCGGCGCGATCTGGTTCGCTTGAGACATGGAGATTCTCTTGGTCCTGCTCGCTGTGGTCATGATCGGCTTCGTGGTGCTGCCGTTCCTGAGGCGCGGGCGCGGCGGGATCACGCAGGTACCGGCCGGACACCCCGACGCGGCGGACCCGGCCGGGTACGGCTTCGCCCTCGAGGAGGAGCTGGACGTCCGCATGCCCGGACCCGACCAGGACCTGCTGGACGTCCTGGACCTGGTGCAGCGCACCCAGGACTACCGCGGGGCCCAGCAGTTGCTGGCCGGCACCGAGGCGACGAGCGAGCTGCGCTGGCAGCGCGTGCAGGCCTTCGCGGGAGCCGCCTCCCTGGAGCTCACCGCGCGGCCCGGCGGGGCGGCCGGTGAGGCCGCGGGCGGGCAGTGGCTGCGGGTGTGGCGCTCGGAGGCACCCAAGGACGCGGGCGGCGCGGCGGTGCACGCCGAGTTCCTGGTGCAGCAGGCGTGGCGTACGGCGGCGCCCGGGACGGACGAGTTCCGGATCATCATGGAGGAGGCGAAGGCGGCGTGCGGCGAGGCGGCGCTGCTGGCCCCCGGTGACCCGGTCCCGTACATCGTGGAGCTGTCGGTGGCCCGCGGACTGGCCTACGAGCGGGCGGACTTCGAGCAGGTCTGGCTGAAGATCCTGGACCGCGCGCCGGCCCACATGGGCGCGCACCTGGCCGCGCTGCACTACTGGTGCGAGAAGTGGCACGGCTCGCGGGAGCTGGCGAACTCGTTCGCGGAGGCCGCGGCGGCGCGGGCGCCGCAGGGGTCGCTGCTGGCCGCGATGCCGCTGTTCGCGGTGTTCGAGCACCTTCCGGAGGTGAACCTGGTCAGCGGTTTCTACCAGAGCCAGGTGGTGACGAAGGCGGTCCACGGCGCGCTGCACGCGGTGCACGCGGCCCGCCCGGACGACCCGATGGCGGCCCACGTCCGGCATCTGCTGGTCTTCTTCCTGGTCCGCGGTGAGCGCTGGGCGGAGGCCATGGACCAGCTGGTGCACATCGACGGCCACGTCGGCGCGCTTCCCTGGACCCTGTCCCCCGACCCCGCCGCGGAGTTCGCGGTCTACCGGGCCCTGGCGGTCGCGGGCTACGAGGCCAACGGCGGCAGCCCGGCGACCCTGCCGCAGTGACCGCGGCGGACGCCGACCGGCCCGGGCCCCGGCGCGCCGGGGCCCGGGTCACGGCTTCGTCCGTCAGGTGACCGGACCGTACCGGGCCGCGTGTCAGATCGTCGCCGTGTCGATCACGAAGCGGTAGCGGACGTCGCTGTTCAGCACCCGCTCGTAGGCGTCGTTGATCTCGGTCGCGCCGATCAGTTCGATCTCCGCGCCGATGCCGTGCGCGGCGCAGAAGTCCAGCATCTCCTGGGTCTGCCGGATGCCGCCGATGCTCGAACCCGCGAGGGTCTTGCGTCCGGCGATCACCGAGAAGAGGTTGAGCGAGACGGGCTGCTCGGGGGCGCCCACGTTCACCAGCGCGCCGTCCGTCCGCAGCAGCGACAGGTACGCGTCGAGGTCGAGCGGCGCGGACACCGTGGAGACGATCAGGTCGAAGGTCCCGCGCAGCGTCTCGAACGTGGCCGGGTCGGCGGTGGCGTAGTAGTGGTCGGCGCCCATCTTCAGGCCGTCGTCCTTCTTGCGCAGGGACTGCGACAGCACCGTCACCTCGGCACCGAGCGCGTGCGCGATCTTGACGCCCATGTGGCCGAGGCCGCCGAGTCCGACGATCGCCACCTTCTTGCCCGGCCCGGCGTTCCAGTGCCTGAGCGGGGAGTAGGTGGTGATGCCGGCGCACAGCAGCGGAGCGGCCACGTCGAGGGCGAGCCCGTCGGGGACGCGGACGACGTAGTTCTCGTCGACGACGATCTTCTGCGCGTAGCCACCGTGGGTCGGCTCGCCGTCCTTGCCGATGCCGTTGTACGTCATCACGGCACCGTTCGCGCAGTACTGCTCCAGACCGGCCCTGCAGTTGTCGCACTCACGGCAGGAGTCGACCATGCAGCCGACACCCACCCGGTCACCGACCTCGAACCGGGTGACGCCGGGGCCTGTCTGCGACACGACTCCGGCGATCTCGTGGCCGGGGACCATCGGGAAGATCGCCTCGCCCCAGCCCTCGCGGGCCTGGTGGATGTCCGAGTGGCAGATGCCCGCGAACTTGATGTCGATCAGGACGTCGTACTCGCCCACCTCGCGCCGCTCGATGGTGGTGCGCTCCAGCGGAGCCTTGGCGGCGGGTGCGGCGTACGCGACGACAGTGGTCATGCCGGGGTTCTCCTAGGAAGACGGGTGCGCCCGGTTGCCTTCTTCCGACCGGGCACGGCCCCAGCCTGCCCCCGCGGGCGGGGGTTACCCAGGCCACCGCTTTGCCTAGGTTGGCCGTGCGTACCACTGGCGGGGACAGGTCCGCAGGCGTACGACCGGCAATACTGGACGTATGGACGAGCAGACCGACCCCGTGCCCGCGTCCGCCTCCTCGGCCGGCCGGAGCGGCGGTCTGGACCCACGGGCGGAGCTGAGCGAGTTCCTGCGTACCCGGCGGGCCCGGCTGAAGCCCGAGGACGTGGGGCTGCCGGACTTCGGGCGGCACCGGCGGGTGCCCGGGCTGCGCAGGGAGGAGCTGGCACAGCTCGCCGGGGTGTCCGTGGCGTACTACACGCGCCTGGAGCAGGGCAACGGGCGGAACGTTTCCGCGGAGGTGCTCGACTCGATCGCGCGTGCCCTGCGTCTCACCGGCGCCGAGCACTCCCACCTCGTGCATCTGGCGAAGCCGAAGCAGCAGAGGCGGAAGCAGCAGCCGCGCACCCAGCAGACGCGGGCAACGCTGCGACAGCTGCTGGACACGATGGACACGGTCCCCGCCTACGTCGCGGGCCGCCGTTCGGACATCCTGGCCTGGAACCGGATGGCCGCCGCGGTCTTCGGCGACTGGGGCGCCCTGCCGCCTCAGGAGCGGAACTGGGCGAGGCTCGTGTTCCTCAACCCCGACTACCGCGAGCTGTTCGTGGAATGGGACCAGAAGACGTCCGACATGGTGAGTTTTCTGCGGTGGGACGCGGGCTGCCACCCGGACGACCCCCGGCTGGCCGCGCTGGTCGGGGAGCTCTCGGTGAAGAGCGAGGAGTTCCGGCGGCTGTGGGCCGCGCACGACGTCAAGGAGAAGAGTCACGGCGTCAAGCACATCCGGCATCCGCTCGTCGGTGAACTGACCCTGTCCTTCGAGACGTTCCGGCTGGTGGACGACAGCGAGCAGCAGCTGGTCACCTACCACGCCGAGCCGGGTTCGCCGTCGGCCGAGGCGCTGCGGCTGCTGGGGAGCTGGGGAGCGGACGCGAGGCGGGCCACGGACGTCTCGCCCCGGTCGCACTGAGTGGCACCCCGAGCGCGGGGGCGGGCAGGCGGGGGACGGGGGGCAAAACGCGGAGGGCCCGCCGGAAGCCGTGCTTCCGGCGGGCCCTCGCCCGGTGCTCAGCGGTGGGCCGGCGTACGGCTCATCCGCTGCTCACCCGGCTCTCACTTGCCGTAGTAGGCGTTGTAGACCGAGAGCGTCGACTTGTTGCCCTTCTTGTCGGCGATCTTGGCGTGGAAGGAGATCGCCTTCCCCTTCGCGGGGTTCTTGACGGTGATCTTCCCCTTCTTGACGTCGGTCTTCTTCCAGGTCTTCCCGTAGTCGTAGGAGACGTACACGGCGAGCGACTTGAGGTTCTTGCCCTTGGCCGCGCCCTCGACGGTGACCGGGAAGGTGGCCTTCTTGCCCGCCGTGACCTTGCTGTCCAGTCCGGTGACCGCCTGGAAGCGGGCCGTGGAGGCCGGCAGTTGCTGCAGGCCGGAGGTCTTCTTGGAACGGAAGGTCCAGCTCGCGTCGATGCGGGTGGACGCGGCGGCGATCTTGGCGCTGCGCTTGACCGAGGTCGTCAGCCGGTAGGAGGCCTCGGCGGAGGGCACCTTGAACTCCTTGTCCCCGAACAGCGGGTCGTCGTGGGAGCCGACCTTGGTGCCGTTGCGGTACAGGCTGGTGGTGACCGAGGTGAACTGCGAGGAACCGGGGTTCCCCTTGCCGTCGGCGAACAGCGGGAGGACCCCGTAGAGGGTGTTGCCGTCGCGGAAGAGACCGTGGCCCGAGGTGACACGCGGTCCGAAGACGGCCTTGTTCACGGTCTTGGAGTACGTCTTGCCGGCCTTGAAGGTGAAGGCGTCACCGAGGGTGTAACCGGAGTCGGTGACCGGCCAGCCCTCGGCGTCGACCCCGCCCTGCTGCTCGAAGTCGAGGCCCCACTCCACCCCGCCCTTGGTGGACAGGTACAGGGTGCGGGTGCCGGGCAGGGCCTGCGGGAGGCCGACCGAGGAGGCGAAGTAGCCGCCCGGCAGCCAGCCCGTGGCGCTGAGCGCGCCCTTCTTGCCCTTCGCGGCGGCGCCCATGGCGACCTTCACCGTGGCCAGTTCGGCCGTCTTGTAGGCGCGGGTGTAGCCGGTGGCGAGCTTCTTGACCTTGCCGCCGGTGACGGTGCTGTACTGCGCCTTGGCGCCCTTGCTCCAGTGGGCGTCCCACTGCTGGCTCAGCGAGCCGTCGGTGATCTGCGGGCCGAGGTGGGCGGTACGGAAGTTGTCGTACGACTCCAGCCACCAGCCGAAGCCGTGGACGGAGTTCTTCGTCTCCACGGAGTAGTCGGCCGAGGCCGACTCCGGCTTGGCCGTCTTGTCCGGCACGGTGACCTTGACCGGCTTGGCCTTGCGGGCGTCCAGCGTGACCGTGGTCTTCTTGGTGACGCTCAGCTTCGGCTGGGCCAGCCAGTCGCCGCCCTCGAAGTTCTCCGGGTCGGAACCGGTGAACACCGCGGCGTCCACGAGGTAGTCGCCCTTGGGCACTCGGACGGTGACGTTTCCGTCGGCCTCGTAGGGCATGAACCACTCGCCGGCCGCCGCGCCGGTGAGGCCGTCCAGGGCGGCGATGTAGTCGGCGCTCGCCCTGCCGTCGCGGCCGAGGACCTTGAGCGTCACGTCGTAGGACTCGGCCTCCCGCTCCACGCCCGCGGCCGTGCGGACGCTCTGGCCGCCACCGGTCGCGACCACGTAGGCCGAGTACGCGCCGTCGGTGGTGCCGCCGAGCTTGGTGTTGACGGTGAGGTCGACGGAGGCCTTGCCGCCCGCGGGGACCGTCACCGTGGTGGCGCCCAGGGTGAAGAAGCCGGCCGGTGCCGCCTTGCCCTTGGGGTTGGTGGCGGTGGACGTCAGCTTCAGGGTGACGTCCTCGGTGCCGAGGTTGCGGTAGGTCACCTGCCTGGTGACCGGCTTGTCGTCGGTGTGCGGCCACTGCTGGACGCCGAAGCTCACCGAGACCGGCTCGGCGATCACCGTCTGCCGGACGGCCTTGTCGACCTGGACCCGTCCGGAGCCCTGTTCGAACGGCGTGTGGGCGCCGCCCTTGGTGGAGCCGGTGAGCGCGCCCTTCAGCTCCGTGAAGGTCCAGTCGGGGTGCTGCTGCTTCAGGAGCGCGGCAGCGCCCGCGACATGCGGGGTCGCCATCGACGTGCCCGAGATGGACATGTAGCCGGCCGGCTTCTCGCCGACCTCCTTGGCGATGTCGTTCCCCTTCGCCGAGGCGGCCGTGATGTCGACGCCGGGCGCGGTGACGTCCGGCTTGACGGCGCCGTCGCCGAGGCGGGGGCCGGTGGAGGAGAAGTCGGCGAGCTCGTCCTTGTCGTCGACGGCGCCCACGGTCAGGGCGGCGTCGGCGCTGCCGGGCGAACCGATCGACTCGGGGCCCTCGTTCCCGGCCGCGATGGCGAACAGGACGCCCTTCTCGGCGGAGAGCTTGTCGACCGCCGCCTCCAGCGGGTCGATCTCGGCCGTGTCCTGGCCGCCCAGGCTCATGTTGACGACGTCGGCGCCCTGCGCGGCCGCCCACTCCATGCCGGCCAGGATGCCGGAGTCGTCACCGAAGCCGGAGTCGTCGAGGACCTTGCCGTTGAGGACCTTGGCGCCGGGTGCGACGCCCCTGTACTTGGCTCCGCCCTTGGCCCCCGTACCGGCCGCGATCGCCGCGACGTGGGTGCCGTGACCGACCTTGTCGCCGGTGTTCGACGAGCCGGTGAAGTCCTTGGACGCGGTCACCTGGCCCTTCAGGTCCGGATGGGTCGTGTCGACACCGGTGTCCAGGACGGCGATCTTCACGCCCTTGCCGTCGTAGCCGGCGGCCCACGCCTTGGGGGTGCCGATCTGCGCGACGGACGTGTCGAGGGACGCCTTGCGGACGCCGTCGAGCCAGACGTGTGCGATGCCGGACGCGGTCCGGTCGCCGTCGGTGACCGCCTTCCACAGGTCGGGCGTGTCCTCGTGCGGGGTCTGCACGGCGTCGGCGTTCAGGGCCCCGAGGGTCCGGCGGAGCGTGCCCGCGTCGCGGACGTCGGACTTCGCGGCGGCGGCGCGGCCCCGGTAGCCGACGATGACCTTCAGGCCGCGCTGCTGGGAGCGGCGGGTGGAGGCCTTGCCGAGTTCGGTGACGTCGAAGAGCCGCCGGTCGAGCCTGCCGCTCGCGATCAGCCGGGCGGCGTCCGCCGGCAGTACATGGGTGTGGCCGCCGGACCTGTGGATCTGGACGGGGATGTCCTCCCGCCCCTTGGCCCGCTCCAGGCCGACGACGCGGCCCCTGGCGTCCACGGCGACCCGGTCCCCGGTGATGAGCGTGATGCGGTGCTTGGCCTTCGGCGAGGACGCCGTCCGGGCGGCGGTGTCGGTCGCGGTGCCCGCGGCCGACACCGCGTCCGTCCGTCCACCGTTCGCCGACGCCGGGCCGGTCATGCCCGCCACGAGCGCCACGGCTGCTGCCGTGGCGACCGTGGCCGCGCCCGTCGCGCGCGCTCTTTTGACTTGTCTGCGCAAGGTTCCCCCTAGCGGATGTTCCGGGTGTTTTCCCCATCACCCGGCCGGGGGTGGTCTCGTACGCGTGTGCGCACCCCCCGGGTCACGCAGTATGCCGAGGGGTGATCAAGCGTCTCAAGGGGTTACGGAGGGGATCGCGGAGTTGACGGGCAGTCGTGGGGTGCCTGTGACGCCACCGCCGTAACTCCGTTACCTGACCGATGGGTTGGCGGGACGGTGACGGAGTGCGGACGAGTGCTCGGGCGGGCGCGCAAGCGGGGGCGCGGGGCCCGCTTCCGGGCGGCCCCGTCCGGGGCTCCACGCGGGGCGGCCGCGTTGTCAGTGGTCGGGGATAGCTTCGGTCGTGTTGCGCCGACGTGGCGTTGACGTCCGCTTTCGCATGCAGGGGAGATGGTGCGTTGTCCGTCTGGGAGAAGTCGAGCACGGCGCGGGTGGTGGCGCCCGCGCGGCCGCGGAAGCTGTCCAAGGTGCCGTTCGTCGAGCTGGCGGACGGCCGGCTGCAGGGGGTGGTCTCCAGCGGGTCGGACATCGGACGTGTGTACGTGTCGTCCGTCGCCGCCGGGACCTACGCGTTCGCGTGCAGCACCAACAACAACCGCCCCTGCGGCGGCGCGCACGGCATGTTCTGCAACCACATACGGGCACTGGTCGACGAAGCAGTGCTGCAGTACGGCGCCGGGCGCGTGGCCCGCTACCTGAAGGTCGAGGTGGAGGGCGGGGAGCCGGACGCGTACGCGGTGACCTCCGCCATGGTCGTCGCGCGGCCCGCGCAGGGCGACACCTCGGCCGCGGCGCCCGTGTTCAGCCGGTTCCTGCGGCACCTGGCGTATCTCGAACTGGCTCCGACGACCGCGCCGTTGCCCGAGATGCAGTGGTTCCCGACGACGAGGGCGGTGGCATGATGCGCGCCGATCTGCTGTTCGACCCCGTCGAGGGTCTCGACGAGGCCCTCGCGGCCGTGGACGCCTTCGACGCGGTGCTCGTAGCCGGTCTGCTCCGGCCGCAGCCCGAGCAGGCCGCCGGTGTGGTGGAGCTGGCCGATGCCGTCGCCGGGACCCCGCTCGCCGCACGCGTCGCCGAGGCGGCCGACAAGGCGGTGGCCGGCACCGCGGGCGAGGACCACTTCGTCGCCCTCGCCGCCGCCCGGGCCGCCCTGCTCGGCTCGGTGCACGACGCGCTGGCCGCCCGCGTGGCGGAGGCCGTCGGCCGGCCCGTCGCCGAGGAGACCGCCCCGGCCGGGGCCGTCGGCGCCGGCCACGCCGCGAACCTCCTCGCCGCCGCCCGCAGCTGGCTGAGCGACCTCGCGCGCGCCGGCTGGCAGGGCATCGACCACGAACTGGTCGGCGGTGCCGCGCCCGTCGTCTCCGCGATGCTGCCCGACCCCGCGCTGCGCCGGCAGGCCACGCTGCTGGACGGGTTCGCCGCCGAACTCGCCGCGTCCTGCCCGGGGGCCACCCTGGAGCGGATCCCGGTGCGCCGGTGGGCGGACCTCTGGTCGCGGGCCCTGCTCCTGACGCTGCCGGGTGCGACCGGCGCCCCCGCGGCGGACACGGCCACCGGCCGCCTGCTTCCGCTCGGGATCGACGTGCAGGAGCACGCGACCGCCGTACAGGCCCAGGTCCACGCGGTGTTCGAGCCCGCCGACGGCACCGCGCCCCGGCTGGTGCGGGCCGCCGCGTCCGCCCCGAAGCCCGACACGGTCGTCGGGGCGGGCCTGTGGCAGTTGCTGCGCCCGCACCTGTCCCTGCTGGCCGCGGCCGGCGAGGGCCGCTCGATGGACCTCGACGCGATGCCCGTCACCGCCGAGGGCGACCTGATCTGGGACGACGCGCACGCCCGGACGGGCGAGCCGGCCGACGCCTTCGCCACCGCGCGCGTGGCGCTGCCGACGGCCACCTCGTCGGCCACCGCCCCCCTGGACCGGCATCCGGCCCGGATCGCCGTCCCCGTCCTGCTGGAGGGGTACGAGGCGGAGCAGGACGACGACGGGACGGTGTTCCTGGTCGCCGGGCACCGCCTGGCCGTCGACACCGACCGGATACCGGCCGCCGGACCGCTCACCGCCGAGGCCGTCGCCGCGTCCGGCGCGTGCGTCGCGCTGCTCCGGTGGGACGCCGGGACGTTCCACGTCCAGCCGCTGGCCGTGGAGAGGACGGTCCGCAGGAAGGCCGTCGCCGTGCACGCCGGCGCGTGGGCCGGGGGCACCGCCGACAAGGCCGGTGTCCGTGCGGAGAAGGCCGCCACCGGCGCCGTCGACGCGCTGCGTGAGCGAGCCGGAAGGCTGCTGCGGAAATGACCGACCCCACTCCCGTACCGGCCGCCGGTCCCCGTACACCGGCCGGGCCCGCCGAGGCCGCCGGGCCCGACCCGGACGACAACAGGCGTCAGGTGCTCTACTGGCGGCTGCTGGCCCGGCTGTTCGACCCCGAGGAGCAGGCCTCGCTGGAGTCGGCGAGCCTGGCCGTGGTCGAGGACATCGGGCTGCCGCCCGCGCTGCTCGACCCGGACGCCTCCGTCGACTCCGTGGTGCAGCGGCACCCGGAGCTGGCCGCCGAGTTCGACGGCCTGATGGCCCCCGGGCCGGAGGAGGACGAAGCCCGCGACCGGGCCGCCGAGGTGCGGCGCGCGGCCCTGGTCTCCAAGGTCCTGCTGAACGTCTTCTCCACCGGCTCCGGCGCCGTCACCGCCGAGCAGCTGGCCCGCTGGCAGTCCGACGCGGGCTGGCTGGAGCGGGCACTCGGCTGCCGTCCCGGCGACCTGCGGGGCACCGGCGCGGGCGGCCGGGGGGTCGGCCCCACCGGTACCGGTGGGGGCGGGCGCACCCCCGACCTCAGCCGGCTGATCCCCGCCGTCGGCCCGGAACTCGGCTCCTTGGAGGCCGGCCTGGTCAAGCGGATGCGGCTGCGCGAGGTGCTGGCCGACCCGCGGCTGGCCGCGCGGCTGACCCCGAGCATGTCCCTGATCGAGCAGCTGCTGCGGGACAAGGACAATCTCTCCGGCGTGGCCCTGGCGAACGCCAAGTCGCTGATCCGCCGCTACGTCGACGAGGTCTCCCAGGTCCTGCGCACCCAGGTGGAGAAGTCCACGGTCGGTGACATCGACCGGTCCGTCCCGCCGAAGCGGGTCTTCCGCAACCTCGACATCGACCGCACCATCTGGAAGAACCTCACCAACTGGAGCCCGGAGGAGGAGCGGCTCTACGTCGACCGCCTCTACTACCGGCACACCAGCCGCAGGACGACACCGCAGCGGCTGATCGTCGTCGTGGACCAGTCGGGCTCCATGGTCGACTCGATGGTCAACTGCACCATCCTGGCCTCCATCTTCGCCGGTCTGCCGAAGGTGGACGTCCACCTGATCGCCTACGACACCCAGGCGCTGGACCTCACCCCCTGGGCGCACGACCCGTTCGAGACCCTGCTGCGCACCAAGCTCGGCGGCGGCACGGACGGCACCGTGGCCATGGCGCTCGCCCAGCCGAAGATCGCCGAACCGCGCAGCACCGTCGTGGTGTGGATCTCCGACTTCTACGAATGGCGCGCCGACGAGCTGTTCGAGAGCATGTCCGCCGTCCACCGCTCGGGCGCGAAGTTCATCCCGGTCGGTTCGGTGACCAGCGCCGGGCGCGGCAGCGTCAACCCGTGGTTCCGGGAGCGCTTCAAGGACCTCGGCACGCCGGTGATCTCCGGCCACATCAAGAAGCTCGTGCACGAGCTCAAGACGTTTCTCACCTGATCCCACCCGATTCCCGCACCCGAACTTCTCCTCCCCGAGCACCGAACGGAAAGGCCCTCACCCGATGTCCGACCTGCTGCGCGCGCCCGCCGAGATCAAGTACGCCGAGGAACTGGACTGGCTGGAGTCGGTCGACGACGGCCCCAAGCCGTTCTCGTGGCGGCTGTCGCCGAAGATGGTCCGGCTGTTCGTACTGGGCTCCGAGCGCTCCGACGGCCTGGACCGGGAGATCTCCCAGAAGTGGTTCGGCGACCGGAGCTTCGTCGAGCGTTCCATCGTCACCCTCGCCTCCGACCGCGGCCTGCTCCTGATCGGCGACCCCGGCACCGGCAAGAGCTGGCTGGCCGAACTGCTGTCCGCCGCGATCAGCCGCAACTCCACGCTCGTGGTGCAGGGCACGGCCGGCACCACCGAGGACCACATCAAGTACTCCTGGAACGTGTCCATGGTCATCGCCAAGGGCCAGTCCAGGGAGTCGATGATCCCCTCGCCGATCATGACCGCGATGGAGGCCGGGTCGATCGGCCGTTTCGAGGAGCTGACCCGCTCCACCAGCGACGTCCAGGACGCGTTGATCTCCGTCCTGTCCGAGAAGTACATCTCCGTGCCGGAGCTGGAGAGCGGCGGCAGCGACAACATCGTCTTCGCCAAGCCCGGCTTCTCGATCATCGCCACCGCCAACAGCCGCGACCGCGGGGTCAACGACCTCTCGTCCGCACTCAAGCGCCGCTTCAACTTCGTCCGCATCCCGGTGATGACGAACAAGAAGAGCGAGGCGGAGATCGTCCGCTTCCGCACCGAGGAGCTGCTGCGCCGCCACTCGATAGAACTGGAGGTGCCGCCGACCCTGCTCGACGTGCTGCTGCAGAGCTTCGCCGACCTGCGCGCCTCCGCCGCCGCGGCCGGCAGCGACGACGAGAAGCTGGAGTCCGCGCTGTCGACTGCCGAGCAGATCGGTGTGCTGGAGGACGCCGTCCTGCACAGCAACTTCTTCGGCGAGCGCACGCTGACCGCCCGTTCCCTCGCCTCCTCGCTCGTCGGTTCCCTCGCCCGCCGCGAGCCGGAGGACCTGGCCATCCTCAACAAGTACCTGCACGGTGTCGTCGAGCCGCGCAGCAAGGAGCAGGGCGGCTCGTGGCCCGAGTTCCTGGAGGGCGGCCGGGACGCGATCGCGACGCTGTCATGAGCGCCGCACCCGAGAGCGCACCCGCGAGCGCGCCCGCCGTGGGGGAAAGCACCTTCGCGGGGCTCCGCGACCGGCTCCACGAGGCCGCCGTCGCGTTCGCCGGCGGGCCGGACGCCCTGGAGGGCATCCTCCTCGGCATGATCGACGACGTGGACCGCGCGGTGCGCGAGCCGCTGGAGATCTTCCCCGTCTGCCACCACTCGCCCGCCTCGGCCCTCGCGATGGCCCGCCGGCTGCGCGAGAAGCAGCCCAAGGTGGTGTACCTGGAGCTGTGCGAGGACATGGCGCCGCTCCTCACCGAGTTGCGCAACTGCCGCCTGCCGGTGGCCGTCCAGGCGTTCGCGAACGAGGTGGACGGCTTCCCGCCCGAGTGGGCGCCGCTGTCGGTGGTCGCGCCGATCACCGAGGCGTCCGCCGAGTACCAGGCGATCGCGTACGCGCTGGACACCCCGGGTGTGGAACTGGTCCTCGTCGACCGGTCCTCCGACCACGTGTTCCAGTGGGACAGCCGCGGCCGGCCCGCCACGGAGACGGAGGCCGACGCCGACGCCGACGCCGACGCCGACGCGGACGCGGCGGACCCCGACGACGCCACCCGGGCGGCGCTGCACGGCGAGGCCGTCGGCGTGGAGATCGGCGACCTGCGGCCGCGCTTCGCCGAACTGGAGGAACACCTGCTGCGGCACGGCAGGGTGCGGCACTGGTCGGAGTGGTGGCACCAGTACGTCGAGCTGCCGCTCGGCGACGGCGACCACGACGCCTACCGCCAGGTGATGTTCCTCATCGGCAGCCTGTTCCGGCGGCTCGCCCCCGGCGACCCGTCACGGGTGCGGATCGACGAGGACCGCGAGCGGTACATGTGGACCCGGATGCGGGAGCACCTGGCCGCGACCGGCACCGACCCCGAGGACTGCCTGTACGTCTGCGGCGCGTTCCACGCGGCCAGCAGGGTGGAGGAGTTCGGCGTGGCCGGCTCCGGCACGTACGAGATCTCACCGCGCTCCGCCACCGTGTGGCAGCACGGGCTGATCCCGTCCAGCCACGCGGCGATCGAGGCGCAGTTCGCTCTCGCCGCCGGCTCGGTGTCCATCGCGGCGACCGAGTGGGCGAAGAGTCTCAGGCGCACCCGGGTCACGCCGTACCGGCTGGCGGGCCAGGCCGGTACGAAGAGGTCCCGGGCGAAGCAGACCGCCGTACCGGCGGCGGGGGCGTGGGGGGGGGGGGGCGGGGGCCCGGGGGGGGGGGGGCGGGGGCGGGGGCGGCGCGCGGGGGCGGGCGGAACGACGGGGGCCGGGGCCCAGCCCCCCGCCGGCCGGGCGGGGGGGGGGGCGCGCCCGGCCCCGACGGACCGGCTGTCCGGCTTCCTGGGCCGGCCGCCGGTCCTGGACCCGTTGGACGAGGCCGAACTGCTCGGCTGGTGCGTGGACATCGTGGGCGCGGCCCGGCGCAACGGCTATCTCGCCTCCACCGCCGACGCGATCGCCGTCTTCGAGACGTCGATCCTGCTCGCCGGGATGCGGGGCCGGGTCAAGCCCACGCCGTACGACTTCCAGGACGCGGCGGTCACCTGCATCGAGAAGGACGCGGTGCCGGGGCGGCGGGACGTGCGGCGGCTCGTCGAGATCATGATGGGCGGCGACCGGACCGGCCAGGTCGGCTACGACTCGCTGCCGCCGCTGGCCCGCGACGTGCACGACCGGCTGGAGCCGCTGGGGCTGAAGCTCCAGCAGCGGGGCGTGCGGCGGGCGCTGCTGGACATGGCGTCCCAGCCGGAGCTGCGGGCCTGCTCGGACGTGCTGTGGATGCTGCGCCGGCTGCTGCCGCAGGGTGCGGCCCGGCCCATCATGGGCGAGCGCGCGCTCGGCGAGCGGTCGATCCAGGAGTCGTGGGACCTGGCGCTCGGCACCCACCAGCGGGCCCTCATCGAGCTGGGCTACGAGGGTGTCAGCATCGAGCAGGTCCTGGAGCAGCGTCTGCGCCGCGCCGCGTACGCGCCGCAGGCGACGGCGGCGACGGTCCTGGAGGCCGTCGAGGACGCGACGCTGTACCTGGGCGGCCGGCGTCTGGCCGACGAGCTGGGCACGCGCGCGCTGGAGGTGCTGGCGTCCGAGCGCAGCGTCGACGGGGCGCCGGAGGTGCTGCGCCGGGTGCGCAGGCTGCTCGCGTACTACCGGACGAGCGAGCCGGCACTGCCGCCGTGGATCGAGTCCTTCGTCAAGGCCGGTTACGCGCACTACTGCACGCTGCTGCCGACCGCGTTCACCGACGAGGACGCGACGGTGGGGCAGGTCGCGGCGATGCTGGGCTTCCTGTTCGGCATGGAGAGCCTGGCGCTGTCGCTGGGCTGCGACCGGGCGCAGCTGGAGCTGGCGGTCGCGCAGTCCCACCCCGAGGATCCGTCGAAGACGGCCCTGCTGTGGGCGGCACAGGTGCAGCTCGGCACGCTCTCCCGCGAGCGGTTGCGGGCCCGGTGCGACGAACTGCTGGCCAACCCGCTGGTGGTGCCCGCGTATCCGCGTTACCTGAGCGGCTTCGTGCACGCGCTGGAGCCGGTGCCGGGCCTGGCGGACGTGGTCGTGGAGGCGGTGTCGAACGCGTTCGGGCGGCTGCCCGACGCGGTGCTGCTGCCGTGGCTCCCGACGCTGATCAGCACGCTGCGGTCGGGGGCGGCGGATCTCGCTCCGCTGCTGGTCCGTGAGGCCGGGCGGATCTTCCCGGGCCGGCTCGCGGCGCTGGACGCGTGGATCCCGCCGTGGCGGGCCCCGGCCCCCGTACGCCGCTCGGCACGGGCGGCGGGGCAGGCGGCGGCCGACGTCCGCCGGGGCGCCGCGCTGGCACCGGCGCATCCCGCCGCGTTCGACGCGCTGGCGGCGCTGCTGGGCTGCACGGAGGGCTGGCCCCCGGCCGCCGCACCGGCCGCACCGGCGGGCACGGCGCTGCTGGCGGCCCACCCGGCGACCTGCGACGCGGTGGCGGATCTGCTGGGCTGCACCGAGGGCTGGGCCCCGGCCGCCGCACCGGCGTCTCCGGCGGGCGCGGCCCTCCTCCCGGCCCGTCACCCGGCCTCGGCAACAGCGCTCGAGTCCCTCCTCGCCGCCACCTGACCGGCGGGGCGGCGCTCCCGGCCGGGGCGGAGGGGCCGGCCCCGGCCGGGAGCACGCCCGGGCACTGGATGTGCGCACCCGTCCGCCCGGCCGGTCCCGCGGGCGCGACCGCCCGCGGTCCGCCCCGGTCACGAAGCCACGGAACCGTACGCGGGACCGGGAGCAAGCCCGCCCTGCCGGCAACTCCGCCGGCCCCGGAAGCAGCTTCGGAATCCTTCCTCACCGGTACCCGACCGGCGGCGGGGGCGCGCGGTGCCCGCGGGTCAGGCGCCCACGTCCTCCTTGACCGTGACGCGGCCCTTGCGGATGGTCGCCACGCGCGGGGCCTGCTTCGCCAGGGGGGAGTCGCGGGTGGCCATGACGAAGGTGAGCCCGAGCTCCTTCCACATCCGGATCAGTACGTCCATGATCGCGTCGCGCATCGACTCGTCGAGGTTTCCGGTGGGTTCGTCGGCGGCGCGTCCGGCCTGCAGGGTGGGGCTGATCGCGGTGACGGTGTACGCGCCCGCCAGGCCGAGCGCAGTACCGAGCGCGAGGCCGGAGGCGACGACGAGGGCCGCTCTCCTGCGGCGGCGCGGTTCACGCCTCAGATAGGTGAGGAACAGGGAGGGGAAGCCGGGGACGACCCGTGACGAAGTGTTGAGCCCGGGACGAGAACCGTATGAGAAGACAGCCCGGCCACCCGAACGGACCGATGCCGCCACGACGCCCCTCTCCCATCGCCTCCCGCAACTCGTCCATCACGGACCGCTGCAACGGATTCGGCTCGCCCTGAATGCCGTACGCCTCCGCGAACCCCTT
>NZ_JAPJDM010000020.1:114143-170521 GCF_026242095.1 Streptomyces sp. NEAU-W12 | reverse complement strand
TGGCTGGGCGGCTGCCGCCGTTTGCACCGCCGCTACGAACGCAAGGCCGAGCACTTCCTGGCCTTCACCGCCATCGCCTGCAGCCTCATCTGCTACCGCAGACTCTCCAAATGAGACTACTTCTTAGGAGAGAGGCTGGGAAACGAGGGCGCTGACCTGCAGCTTCGATACCTGGGCAGGCTGTCGAGGACTCGACCACGAGGGGCCCCCGTTGTCCGTGGCTGCCCCCTGCATCTGGCACGGCAGTGGCACGAACCTCAGCCGACGACAGTCAGCCACGATGGCGGGTGCGCTGACCGACCACGCACGCGTGTGCCTCGCTGTACCCCCGCCGACCTCAGCCACGCTACCGGGGATATCGTCAACCACAGTCAATTTCAACGGCCGTCCCGTGACGACGAGATTCAGCCAACTTTGTGAGGCAGCTGTCTACTGGGTTTGCCTGCGAAAACGCAAGAAGACCCTCGTTAGTTGGAGCGGGCGTGAGGCTGGTTCAAAGCCTTTGCCTCCAACATGGTCAACTTGTCCAGTGGTTTAGTCACTGCTAGAACGATGCCTCACGATCCGTATCTCGTCGGGGGACATATGAGTAACCAACCGCCTCCATCGGTACCGCCTTCACCGGACACACCCGGGCCGCCGCCGACGCTTGAGCCGCCGCCGACGCCATCCTCTCCTCCGTGGTACCGGAACTCGACCATCATCGCTGCCCTAATCCCAACTTTACTTTTCGGTTCCATAGCGGTATATCAAACCTGGTGGCAGGGGAACTCGGCGGAGACTAGTGCTAATGCCGACCAGGCAGGAAAAGAGCGCGACGAGAGAGAAGATCAAGAAAAGCGGAAGATCGCTTCTGGCCCTCTGGTCTCCGTCACTCCCGGTGAGTCGCCCTCCGTCCCATCAAATTTTGCTTTCCCGGACCGCACCTACGATATTTCCCCCGTGGAGAACGTAACCACGTGGGATGAGAAATTCAATAGCTGGCTAAAAGACAGGGGGGCGCGGCCGATCGGTCTTTACTCCGTGCGGTTCACAGTGAAGGCTCTCAAAGATGAGACCACGATCATCCAAGACTTTCGTCTCAGGGATAGAAACTGCCCTGATGGGGTCGCGAACGCGATCGATGATATTAAGAGGAAAATGCATGGCACTCTAGTCCATCCGCCCGCTGTGGGTGGCCCTGGGGAGGACGTCAAGCGAGATGTTCTTGGCTTCCAGGTCAGCCAGTATGGCGAAACCAGGGCCCGGATTATTGAGCCTGGGTACCCGAAACTCGGAGTGGTTGCACAACGAACGGAAATGGAGGTACTTTTTCGTCACCGATTTTCCTCTAAAGCGGTCACCCTGGAACAGGGCGACGCGCGAACCTTTGATATGTATTTCGTCTCTGAACTCGACTGCACCTTCGGGCTCGAAATGAATGTCACGGCGGGAAATGAGGACACTTGGATTCCGGTCAACATTTCGCCTGCTTGGAGTGAAGGGGAAGGTGCGGCTATTGCGGGTCCTGAGTCAGAGTACGACACGCTGGCTCGTCCTAAAGCTGACGGACCGGGGATGGAGTTGGCGAGAAATGCCACCGGGCAAGGAGCTGTACCCCGTCTGAACATCACTGTTGACGACGTGACGACGTGACGACGTGACGACGTGACGACGTGACGACGTGACGACGTGACGACGTGACGACGTGACGCCATAGAGCCGACTGCCCTCGGTCGCGAGGTACCTCTTCTTTGGCCTCCGGCGGCTGTTTGCTGTCCGCGCGGCACGGGCGCCGGCCGGGCTGGAGCGGGGCGGAGACAGGAGCGCAGGCCCGGCCGTGGCGCAGGTGGCCGAACTCCTCGGCGCCACGGAACGCTTTCCGCGCCGCCTGATCGCCGAGCGACGCATCGTGTTCGTCAAGGTCGGCCGACACGTCCGCATCCCGGAGAGCGCGCTGAGCGCCTTCATCGACGCCAACACGGTGCAGCCGATCGGTGACCGCCGTTGCTCCCTGCGGAGGGCCGCCTGATGGCCAACAAGAGAGGGAAGCGGCGGAACTTCGGCTCGGTTCGGCAGCTTCCGTCCGGCCGCTGGCAGGTCCGCTATCGGGACCCGGAGACGGGGCAGCTGCGTCCGGCGGAGAAGACGTACGAGACCAAGACCGATGCCCAAGTCGCCCTCACGCACATCGAGTCGGACATCGTGCGAGGGCAGTGGTCGAACCCGGACGCCGGGGCGGTGAACTTCGAGGAGTACGCCACCGCCTGGCTGCGGGACCGGAAGCTCGCCGCCCGCACCCGTGAGCGGAACGAATCGGTGATACGGCTGCACATCCTGCCCACCTTCGGAACCGGGAGCGTGGCCGACGTGACGACGGCCCGGGTGCGAAGCTGGCGCGGCAAGCTCCTCGCGGCCGGCGTCGGTGAGCCGACGGTGGTCAAGGCGTACCAACTGCTTCGCGCCCTGATGAACACGGCCGTGGACGACGAGCTGATCCGACGAAACCCGTGCCGCATCAAGGGCGCGGACTGCTACGACGTGCCCGAGCGGCCGGTTCTCACGGTGGCGGAGGTCTTCGCCGTCGCCGACTCCATCGCGCAGCGCTACCGGCTCCTTGTGCTCCTGGCGGCCTTTACCACCCTGCGGTTCGGGGAGCTGGCGGCCCTGCGGCGCCGGGACATCGACCTGGAGGGGCTGACCGTCACCGTGCGCCGCGCTCAGGCCGAGTTGCAGGACGGTCGGCTCTTCGACAAGGCGCCGAGGTCCGCGGCCGGGGTGCGCTCCGTCTCCTTCCCGGCCGAACTGCTCGACGCGGTCGCGCACCACCTGGAGTACTTCGCCGCTCCCGGCCGTGACGGACACGTCTTTGTCGGGCCGCAGGGCGGGCAGTTGCGGCGGAGCAACTTCCGCGACGACTGGGTCAAGGCCCGGAAGACCGCGGGCGTCACGGCGGAGCTGCACTTCCACGACCTTCGGCACACGGGCAACACGCTGGCCTCGACGGCCGGGGCCAGCACGCGAGAGCTGATGACGAGGATGGGTCACAGCAGCTCCCGGGCCGCGTTGATCTACCAGCACATGACCAGCGACCGGGACCGGGCCATCGCTGATCGTCTTGGTGCCATGATTCGCGAGAGTGAGGATGAGGTGCCTCCGGACTAGGACATGTCCGACAGGCGACGAACGGCACGGTCGAGTGCACCCTTCGCTCGACCGGCCGTTGCCGGTGGCGCGCTTCAGCCGTTCTTCGCCGACTCGTCGAAGAACCTGACGATCCGGGGCAGGGCTTGCCGCACCGATCCGTTGTGGTCATATTCGCCGACGTCGGTCAGCCGGTGTGCGGCGCCGTTCCTCGTCAACTGGTCGGCACAGTAGGTCGCGTGACTGATGTCGACGTCCTTGTCGCCCCGGCCGTGGAAGATCTCCACTGGTACGTTCGGCCGCCAGTCGCAGGTGTTGTCCATCGGGCGCAGTTTGTCCTTCAGGACGCCGTCGGGCTTGCGGATCCTGTTCAGGAAGTCCTCGGTGAACAGGTCCTTGGCGAACGCCGGGAGTTTGCCGACGATCTCATCGGGGGTGTGATGGCCGTCGAAGAGACCCTCCACCTCGCTGTCGTAGGGGGAGCGGAAGACGTCGCCGGGTGACGTGTAGAGGCCGTACATCTTGTTCCAGGCGGTGACGAAGTAGGCGAGGTAGATGCCGGATTTGTCGATCTTGTCGTCGGCTGCGGCGGCCTCGAAGGCCGAGAGGTTGTAGGGGCCGCTGACCGGGGCGAGTGCCCCCAGCCGGAAGTAGCGGTCGGCGCCCTCCTGCTGAAGCGCCCGGCCTACCAGCATGGTCGCGGGGCCGCCCTGCGAGAACCCGCTGACCTGGACCTTCCGCTTCAGCTCCCGGCCGCTCCGGTGGGCGAAGGTCCGAGCTGCGCGCAGGCCGTCCACCGAGGCCGCGACGGTGGCCCGAGGGTCACCGTAGGGGTGGAAGCCTTCGCCCGAGCCGAGGCCCACGTAGTCGGGTGCCGAAACGGCCCGCCCGGTCGAAGCGAACAGCAGGGCGACGAGCCGGTCGTTCGACTTCGGATTCTCCGAGGCGACGTCCTTGCGGTAGACGGTGGTGCCGTGCAGCCAGGAGACGGTGGACAGGTGGCGCGCCCCGTTCTTGGGCAGGACGACGAGCTGGCTCGCCGTCGTGGGGGCGCCCGTGCTGTCGGTGGTGCGGTAGGTGACCCGATAGGCGGTCACGCCGTAGCGAACCTGGGAGGAGTCGATCTTTTCCCGGAGTTCCCCGGCCACTTCCTCCGCTGTGAGATCGGCCGCTTGTTCAACGGAGACGACGGCCCCGCCTTGTGCCCGCTCGCTGTGGGAGCCGGCCGCCGCCGAGACCGGAGCCACCAGGGCGGACACACTGCCGAGGGCCGCCGCACCAGCCAGAATCCGGATACTTCTTCGCCGTAAAGTCATGGATGGATCATGCCCGTCGGCCGCTCCGCTGGGACATGGAGCGACCTCCCCGGACCGCAAAGGGGGAAACCCCCTCGGGGCCCGTAGGGGATACCTGATGGTGCGGGGGAGTGGACCGTATTGTTCGGCAGCGGATGGGTCGGGCCGGGGGCGAGGGCCACCAGGGCTTCGTCCGGGGGACGTCGATGGGCGGTGGTGTGCCACGCGGTCCGTCGGACACGCCCTGAGGGATGGTGCCCCAGACCTGGTAGCGCGTAGTGGCACGCGTGTGGCACGACCCCGAACACGACGAAGGGCCAGCCCGGGAGGAAACCCCTCCTGAGCCGGCCCTTCTGGCTGTGCCCCCGGCAGGATTCGAACCTGCGACACCCGCTTTAGGAGTTTTCCCTAGGCGGGGCTGTGGCCTGCGGAAACAGCGGTCTCAGGGTGCCTGACCTGGGAAAACACCCCTCCGTAGTTCTCATGTGTTCGCGAGGCTTCCCGGCCTCATGTGTGCTGAATCCGTTCCGGGCCGACTGCAGGGAGGCCTCTTGTCGCAGGTCGCGGAGGGCCGTGGAGGCTTGCGCTATGCAATTGGAGGTATATACCGTTGATTGCATGACGGAGCGGTGGGAGATCGAGATCGAACCCGAGGTGCGGGATTGGCTGGAGCTGCTTTCGTTTCGCCTCTACCGGCGGGTGGAGGACAAGACGGACCGTCTGCTGGACGAGCCGACGACGCTCGGTGAGCCGTACTCGCGGCACCTGGGCGGCAAGCTGCGTGAGCTGCGCTTCGAGCTGGACGGCGAGGCCGTGCGCATCCCGTACTGGCTCGCTCCCGGGCAGCGGATCGTTCTGCTGACGGTGTTCCGCAAGACGCGGATGCGTGAGGCGGCGGAAGTCGAGCGTGCGCACCAGGCCCAGAAGGTCTGCGAGGCCGAGCATGGTCATGCCCAGTACACCTACGAGCGGCGCAAGGAGAGCTGATGAATCACAGCACGTGGAGGACGCGCCGGGCCCGGCAGCTTGCGGGTGAGGCGGTGGAGTACGACCAGGAGTACGTCGACGCGCGGCTGGCTGGCGACCTCGGGCAGGCGGTCTACGACCGTCGGATCGAGCTCGGCCTGTCCCAGGCCGAGCTGGCCGAGCGGGCTGGGATGACGCAGCCTCAGGTGTCTCGGATGGAGGGCGGCGACACCGTGCCGACGCTTCCGCTGCTGCGTCGCTTGGCCAAGGCCCTGGATGGCACCCTGAACCTGGCCATCGACGAGGGCGACTCCCGTGTCACCTTCACCCCGCACGCCGCTTGAAACCGAACTGCCAAAAGGCCCCGGACCAAGCTTGGGTTCTAGCGATCGTCGCAACACCCCAGTTCAAGGGGTGCGATGTTCGAGATCCGCCAGACCCGGTCGGTGGCTCAGGGGCGTAGGAAGTTGACCCGTGAGCGGGAGGAATACTTCCGGCTCGTGCAGCAAGGCGTGAGTTACACGGAGGCGGCCAGGGTCGTCGGCATCAACCTCCGCACGGGAAAGCGATGGCGCAACGGCCGGAACCCCTCCGGCCGGCAGAAGGCGGCGCCACCGGCCAGACCGGTTCTGCCGCCTTCTGGTGTGTCCCGGTACCTGCGGGAAGCCGACCGGATCTACATCGCCGACCGGCTCCTGGAAAAGGCGACGATCCGGGCGATCGCCGCCGAACTGGGCCGCAGTCCCTCCACCGTCAGCCGGGAGATCCGCCGCAACCGGCATCCCGTCAACGGCCAGTACCGTCCCTTCGCCGCCCAGGCCCGCGCGGATGACCGCCGTCCCCGCCCCAAGCCCCGGAAGATCAGCCAGGACCCCGAGCTGTGGGCCGCCGTCCAGGCAGGTCTTGACGAGCGGTGGAGCCCGGAACAGATCTGTCACGCTCTGCGCAGACAGTTCCCCGACCGGCCGGAGATGCACGTGGTCCACGAAACCGTCTACCAGGCGCTCTACGTGCAAGGACGCGGAGCACTGCGCCGGGAGCTGGCCGGCGCCCTGCGCACCGGACGCGCCCGCCGCAAGCCCCATCGCCGGGCCAACTGCCGACAGCCACGCTTCACCAATCCCATGGTGATGATCAGCGACCGTCCGGCCGAGGCGGACGACCGGGCCGTGCCCGGCCACTGGGAGGCGACCTCATCATCGGCAGGAACAGCGGCTCGGCGATCGGCACCCTCGTCGAACGCAGCACCCGCCAACGGAATATCGATCATGGGCTGTTGTCTGTGCCTGGCTGGGCATATTTTGGGAGCTTGCAGGCTCGCGCCGTGTGGTGGGTGGCGCGATCGGGAGCGGCCGGTGGGGCGTACGCGTCTCCGCTTCCTGGCCGTTAGGCGCCAAGACTCGGTCAAGACGCCCCGCCCCGGGGGCTGAACGCTCCCGGGGCGGTCTACGTTGAACGCAGGGAGGCCCCCACCGATATAGCCGGTGGGGGCCTCCCTGCTCGGGCCGGCCTCCCCGCCGGGCGCCGTGCAGGTAGCCGAGAGGCGCGTCTCAGGCGCGTGGGGAGACGTGCCTGCCCCTCTCGCGAACGCCACTCTACGTGCATGTAGAACGCAGTCCAGTCCCCCGAACGGGTGATCGCGGATCATGATCACGTGGGGATGTGGCATCCATGTGGTATTCGATCATGAAGAAGGCCCCCCGTTCGAATAGAACGAGGGGCCGTTAGCCCTCTGACCTGCTGTGCAGGTGGTGCCCCCGGCAGGATTCGAACCTGCGACACCCGCTTTAGGAGTGGGATCGAATCCTTGCCAGGTGGCGCCAGACACTGCCGCACGGTGCTGTTTTCCCTGGCCGGAACGGCACGACGAGCCACTTGATCCGGCTCATGCCGCCCTGTGTCGGACCGTCCGCTCACGCATCACTCACGCGTGAGGGGTGTTCTGACCAGTGGCGGAGTGGGCACGCGCGGGTCTGTAGCCAGTCTTGTTGGGCTCACGTTCGAGGCCGAGCCCTCTGACGGCCGTCTGGGTCTCACGGTCCGCCTGGGCTGTTGTCGGCCCGCGATCGGAGTGTCAGGTTCCGCCCGTGTCGACCTCGACCCTCCCGGCCGCCCGTTCAAAGGCCAAGACTTTTTGTCTCATGCTTCCGTCCGATGGACCTGGGCGGTCACGGTTGCGGCCTCGGCCACCTGATCGGTGTGGGCCGGCGCCTCCCGAAGAGAGCTGACGGTGGCTGTGGGGTGGATCAGGGAGGTAGCGCCCGCGAGTTCGTGGAGAAGCGCTGCACGGTCCTCCGGGAGAGGGGGCTCCTGCAGTGCCCGGCACAGGACGCGACGGGCAGTCTCCGGAGCGCCCGCGCGAAGGTGCTCACGGGCGGCTTCCCGTAGGCGCGCGACCACTTCGGGATCGCCTTCGCCGGGAACCTCCAACAAGTGTCGGGCAGCGGCAGTGGCGCCGAGACCCGCCGCATAGACGACCTCCGAGGCCCTGAAGTGCATGGCGATCCGCAGAGCTGGCGGGATGGTTCGGTAGATCGTCGTGGCGATGAGTGGATGGACGAATTCGAGGCCACCACCGGGTTCGTCGCTCTCGGTGAGAACGCGAGCGCCGCGCAGTGTTTCGGCCGCCTCGGCGGCCTCCTCGGCGCCCAGCGCAGCGATGGCGGCCACGAGCTCCGCCGAGTGGGACGCACCCATGACAGCGGCGGCCCACACGTAGCGGGCGGTGGCTGTGCCGAGTTGCTCCAGCCGCTCCATCAGTCCGGAGCCGGCAGCATGAGAGGGCCGACGGCTTACGTCTGCCGAGAGGGGAGGCGCTTCGGTACGTACGTGCGGGGCCCCCAGGCTGGAGGCTTCGAGCAGGGAGGTGAAGTCGTCGTGAGCGTCGGCCGCAGCGGAATTGTCACCGGTGTCGTTCTGCCGGACGGTCATAGCGCGCCTTCCTCCCACAGTTCGAGCTGCGGTTCAAGGATCGTGCGAACTCGGGCCCGAGTACGGCTGATTCGCCTTTCCAGGGCCTTCTCCGTCAGCCCGACCTGCTCGGCGGCCTCTGCTTGGGTGTAGCCCAGGGCACGCCAGTAGAAGCCAGCCCGGACTTGGGGGTCGGGGATGTACAGAAGCGTTCGCTTGAGTGCGTCGTGGGTGGCTGCGGCGTAGTAGGGATCAGCGACCCGCTGGGCAGGGATTGTCCTTCGCATCTCGATGTGCATGTCGTGATCAGCATGGTTGCCCAGTTCGGCTTCCCGGGTCTGCTGGTTCCCGAACCAGCGCAGATAGACAGGGCGGAAGGCGCGGATCGATGCTCCGACGAAATAGGTGCTCAGACTGGCGCCTTTGTCAGGGCTCCACCTGCCCTGGACCAATCCGTACTCATGGAACAGGGCATGGCCGTTGATCACTGCCTCCGTGGCAATGCCGTGACGGTCATCCAGGGTCCACGTCGTCGTGATCAGGTTCGGGGAGATGGGACGGTGGGCGCGAGAGCACTGGTGGAAGATCTCGCCACTATTGATCCACTTCATCACGGCACGCCAGCCGTAGTCCATCCAGCGGCTGACTGCCGTCTGGTACCGCGGCCCTTCGAAGCAGTCGTCGCGCAGGACTTCGAAGAGGCGCCGGTCATTCTTCAGCCGGGCGGCCCGGCATGTGTTGTCCTCCTGCACAGGCAGATAGCCGACCAGCGTGGCTTCCAGGCCAACCAGATCGGTTTCTGGTAGTTCCTCCTCCCGTTGATCATCGTGTGGGGCGCCCTCGGAGGCGGAGTCCTCGCTGCTCTCGTCCGGCACGTTCGCTCCTTGCGTCGCTGTGGTCCACGGCTCGCCGGTTACTGCCTGCCGCACGAGGTCCTAGACGTGGCGCGCACGCCTCCCCCCGGGCCCCACCGGGGTTTCTGCCGTCGTCACCTCGATTGAGCTCATGCCGGGGGATGTGGGCGGGGCGGCCGCTACAGCATCAACGACCCGGCCTGCGGACCGGCTTTCCCTTCACTTGAGGAGCTGACGTTGAACAACGAGAACAAGCCGCTACTCAGCTTGCGGACGGCCATCATCATGCTGCTCGGCGTGCTCAGCGGACTGGGTGCGGGCACCCTGACCGTGCTGGCCGGTGGGGTTGTCGCCAGCGGCATCCTCACGGGTGGGGCCGCTTTCACCGCCGCTGTCCTTTTCTTCCACACGATCATCGCGTGAGCGAGACGGGGTGACACGTGGCCGAGTTGAGCGTCTATCGTCTGCACGTCACCCGCATATCTAGGCTGACCTGTGAAGATGCACGTGGGAGGGGCGAGTCGTCGATGGGTAAGAAGATCGAGGAACTCGAAGTGGAGGTCGACGAGTTGGCTCTGTCACTCGTCGGATGGCAGGTCGAGAACGTGCGGGCGCGGCTTGTCACGGACAGCTTCGACGACGAGCACTTTCAGGAGATCGTCGTATCGGGCACGGCGCGGTTCCTGCGTGAGGACTGGTCCGACCGTTTCAAGCGGGGCGAGGACGACGACTACCCACCCACCCTTCTCCTGGGGCTGAGCCCGGTGGACCGCCCGGAGTTGGTCAGCTACACGCATGCCCTGCTGGAGACGATCAAGAAGGCCGGGAAGCGGCCGGTGCGGTTCTCCAAGTCCAGCAGCACTTGGGAGTGCTCCAAGCCAGTCAAGCCCGAGCAGATCAGGCTCCAGGTGACCTCCTTCGACCTGAGCGAGACCGACCTCGACCTGGTCTGGCCCTCGTCGAAGACGAAGCCGCTGCCCGTCGAGCTGATCGACGAGACGGTTCATGAGGCCGTGCTGCTGAAGCCCACAACCTGTGACGCGACGATCGTCGGCAAGAAGCGCGAGGGCTCCTTGCAGATACGCCTCGGTGGGTTCGCCGAGTTCGGATCGGCCAGAGAGCTGCTGGCTGACTTCTTCGCCATGGAGCCGTGGCGGGGCGAGCTCGGCGACGATGACGACGTCGAGGACGAGTGTCCCTTCGAGGTCTCCATGCCCGGGATCTCCGTCGAGGTGCTGGACGGTGCGGACTTCCTGCTCGACAAGTGGGAGACGGCGCTGTACGGGCGGGTTCCCGTGGGGGAGGGCGCCGCGCTGCCGTCGCGTCAGCCGCGCTGGATCACCCAGTGCTCGTTCGACCTGGACGACCTGTCCGGTGAGCCGACCCGCGTCGTGGTGCGGGTGCTGGACGCGGAGGACCTGTGACCGGCCTGATGGCGGCGGTCGCCGCCTTGCAGGAGACCCTCGTACGCGAGCATGCGCAGGCACCGGGGCTCTTCCGCGAGATCGCGCGGATGGAGGAGCTGCTCGCCGACACCTACCGTGACCGGGTGCCGTACGAACTGCTCCAGAACTCCGACGACGCCGGCTCCACGTTTGTGATCGTCGAGGACCTGGGGGAGGGCCGGTTCCGCTGGAGCAATGACGGCCGGTCCCTGGACGGGGCGGACGTGGAGGCGCTGTGTCGCAGCGCCAACTCAACCAAGTCGCGCGGCGGTGACTCGATCGGGTACCGGGGCATCGGTTTCAAGTCGCTCGCGGCGATCGCGTCCCGGATCGAAGTCCGTTCGGCGGGCGTGCGTTTCGCGTTCGACAGGACGGCCGCCGCGACGCTGCTCGGTGAGCCGGGCGAGAACGCGGTGCCGCTGATCCGGATACCCGCCGAGGTGCACACAGACGCGGCCGCCGAAGGCGTGGCCTTCACCGTCCTGTGCCGGCCGGATGCCATGGGAGCACCGAGAGCGATCGACCCGCTCAGCGCGCTTTTCCTGCGTAACGTGACACGGATCCGGACGTCGAGCGCGACCGCACAACAGGACATCGTCATCGAACGGGACACCTCGCGGGTCGTGCTGCGCGTCGATGGGGACGAGGCAGCGTTCGGTCTGCTGCGGCACGGTGCGGCGACGGTGGCGGTGCCGCTCGACGCACGCGCTCTCGCCCTGACGGGCGTACGCGGCCGTCTGGCGTGCTTCCTGCCGCTCCAGGACGAGGTGGGACTGCCCGTCATCGTCTCAGGCGACATCCTCACCGATCCATCCCGCACCCACGCGGTGACGGCGGACGAGTCGACCCGCCGCGTGCTCGTCGACGCGGCCCGGGCGATCACGGACCGGCTGCGCTCGCCCGGCGACCCGGCGTTCGAGCGGCTGTGGCAGTTGGTCCTGGATGGCGAGGACCTGCGCAGCGTGATGGTCTCGACCACCGCGTCCGTCGGCAAGTTGCTCGTGACCTCGCTGAGAGAGGAGATGACCGCACGGCGGCCGTCGTTCGCCCACTCGCCACTTCCGCTGGAGCTTCAGGACGTGGCCGTCGTCTTTCCCGGTGGCGCCCCCTCGGCGCTCTACGAGCCGCGCAACCAGACCGCGGCCCGGGCGCTGAAGGCAGTACTGGGCCTGCGCAGCATCGACCTCGCCGCTGCCCTGGCCGAGGTGGACCCGGCCGTGCTGTCCGACGCGCTGCGCTCGCGGCTCGGTGAGCATTTCAAGGAACTCGCCCGCGCGCACGGCCGCAAGCTCACCGAGGCGGAGAGCAGGCTCGTACACGAGGCCGCACCGCAGGAGGAGACGCCCGCCGTCCCGGACCCGGCCGACAAAATCCGTGTGACGAAGGCGGCCCCTCCCTCCGACGGCTCTCTGGCGTCCGTACTGAAGCGATGGAGGGTGGCGGAGCTCGCCGCGAAGGAATACCTCAACCAGCTCGGTTGGACGCTGCGCGATGTCAGTGGACAGAACGTCGGCTACGACCTTGAGGGAACGGATCCGCAGGGCGGGCCCGTACGGATCGAGGTCAAGAAGGTGGACCGGCCCGATGCACGGTTCGCCATGACCAACAACGAGATGTCTCTCATGCTGATGGAACCGGGTGGCTATCTGCTCGCCATCGTGGTCGGCGACGGCCGCCACGCCCGGCTGATGCTGCTCGATCCCTCGCGGGACGACCTTCCCAAGGAGCGTGTCTGCCGCCGCTGGGACTGGGAGTTCACCGACTGGTCACGGTTCGCCGAGACGGTCGCCAGCGGTGACGGCCGGAGGCCGGACAGGGGCTACCGGCCACCGGGTTGCGCCTGAATACGTGCGGTGAATGTTGTCCGACGAGGGCGACGAGAGCATGGGACGAGGGCATGGGCTGCTTGGGGAGCCGGCGAGTGGCCGGGGTGAGGCGCGGGCGGCGTCTCGTCAGACCTTCTCGACTCGTACGGAGTGTCCCGCGAGGAGTTGAGTCATGTCGTCAGTGTCGGAGGTGAAGACGGTTGCCTGGGCTCCCCGCGCGGATTCGCGCCCGGCCACAGCTGCCAGAATGGCGTCGATGGCGTACTTGTGCCCATGCAGGCCAGCTGACTTCAGCATGTCGCGCGCCAGGGTGATCCCCTGGTCGTCCGTATGCACGACGCGGATCCGGGACAGTGTCCAGTCCCACAGTGCCTGCCTCGGCGTTTCGCGAGGGTCCCACGCCTCCAAGGTCGTGAGCGCCGACGTGACGATCGGGATGTCGAGCCGCGGAGCGGTCTTGATCAGCGCAGTCATCTCCCGATCGCCTTGGACCGCCTTGGAGAGAGCCTCGGAGTCGAACACGAAGACGCGCTGCCGCGGCCGGTGCAGCTTCGCTCGGACGGTGCGGCTCACGCGGCCTCGTCCGAATGCGATCGCTGCTCGTCATGCCAGCTGTCGATAGCGGCGATGCGGTCCAGCGCTGCTTGCTGTTCGTCGTCCGTCACGGCGCCGTGCTCCTCTTCGAGGCGTTCGGCCAACTCGCGCAGTCGGTCCATGGCGTCCTGGTGAGCGGCGGCGGCGGCGATGTAGCCGGATACCCCGCGCGCGTCGACGCGCTCCTTGATCGATTCCACCAGCTCTTCCGGCACGGTGATGGTGATCTTCCGAGTTGCCATACTTTAAGTATGTCATGTGCTGTGTGGTGTGGCCGGCCCTTCGGAGCGCAGGGAGGGAGATACTCGCCCGACGCTGACCCGGTGGGTGGCATTTCGAGAGGCCGACTCCCCGCCCGCTCACGCAAACGGCCCCGGACGAGGAGTCCGAGGCCGGCCAAAGCCCTTCCTGGGGAAGAAACCCCAGGTCAGAGCGGTAACGCGTTGTGCCCCCGGCAGGATTCGAACCTGCGACACCCGCTTTAGGAGAGCGGTGCTCTATCCCCTGAGCTACGAAGGCGGGGATCTGTCGGAAAACGTGTCTGAGAGTCTGCCGAGGTAGGCGGACGCTCAGGCTTGCTCAATGACAGGTCGTGGTGGCGGCCCGTGAGGGCGTAGCCACCGCGGTCAGTGTAGCGGGTGGTGCCAGATCCGAGGACGGAGAGATGTGTGGACCGGCTCAGGCCGCCGGCGCGTGGGTGATCTTGGCTCGGGCGACGGAGTTGCCGAGCCAGGCGTGGCCGATGTGGATCAGCAGGGCCGCATTGGCTCCGTAGGCAGGGACTGAGCGACTCTGTCGGGGATCTTGAGGTTCTGCGGACAGGGGCGTTGATGGTTCGGGATGCTCCGGCTGGTGCGGTGCAGTCCTGTCCTTGTGAGGTGACCAGTGTCCGTTCGTCCTCGGTCCGGGGTGGTAGTGCCAGAGCTCACGGCTCGGACGGCTCGTGCGAGCAATCCTCGTGGGACCACCGCCATGTGGGTACGTGATCACCTCGACGGGCTGTGGAGTGACGAGGACTTTCCGTCCTGGTATCCACGTGACGGACGCCCCGGGCTGTCGCCGGCCCAACTGGCCACGGTCTGCGTGCTGCAGTTCCTGCTCAACCTCTCCGACCGGCAGGCGGCCGAGGCGGTGCGGTGCCGGATCGACCCTCAAGATTCCCGACAGAGTCACTCACTGAGCGCCAGGCGCTGAAGAACGAGGTTGCCTGCCCCTCCACCATGGCACACGAAGATCATTCCGCGAGGACTCCTCAGCCGGACACATCCATGCGCTGTGTGCCGATGACCGACAGCAGCCGCAGCGCCTCCTGCGCGGGAGAGCCGGGCTCGACCGTGAAGAGCACGATCTGCTGGTCCCGGCCGGCGATGTCGAGGAAGGTGCAGTTGAGGGCGATGGGACCGATCAGCGGGTGATCGACGGTCTTGAGCAGGGTGGGCTCGGGGCGCACGTCGTGCGCGGCCCACAGCCGGGCGAACTCCGCGCTGCCGGCGAGGAGGTCGCCCACCAGAGTGGCCACCTCGCGGTCGTCGGGGTAGCGAGCGGCGGCGGCGCGCAGGCGCCGGACCGCGGCGCGGGCGAACGCCTCCGCGTCGAACGGGTCGTACAGCGGCCGCTCCCGCGACCGCGGTGCGAGGTAGGCACGGCGCACGAGGTTGCGCTCGCGCCGGGGTAGGGGGGAAAAGTCCTCCAGGAGGGCGGCGGCCAGATCGTTCCAGGCGATCACCTCGTAGGTCGCGGAGAGCACGATCGCCGCGGTGTGCGGCAGCCGCCGCAACAGGTCGAGGATGCTTTGCGGCACTTCGTGTGAGGGCCCGGCTGGCGGGCTGGACGGCGCGCCGGCGAGGTGGTGCAGATGGTCGCGCTCGGCGTCCGACAGGCGCAGGGCTCGGGCCAGGCCAGCGAGTACCTCGCGCGAGGGGCGCGGACCGCGGGCCTGCTCGAGGCGCGTGTAGTACTCGGTCGAAATGAACGCCAGCTGCGCCACCTCCTCGCGGCGCAGCCCCGGTGTGCGGCGGCGCGGCCCGGCGGGCAGACCCACGTCGGCAGGGATGATGTGCTCGCGCCTGCCACGCAGAAAGCCGGCCAGCTCTTGTCTGTCCATACCTCCAGTGTGCGTGGGTGCTGCGGAGCCGATCCAGGCACCGGCGGTACCTGGATCGGCTCCGCAACCCGGGCGCAGACTTGCTGCCATGGACAACGCGCAGATCACCGATACCGCAGTCCCCGCCGCCGAGGGCCTGCCGCCAACGGTGGTGTGCACCCGACCGGTCCCGGCGCGCGTATCGGCGCATTCCCTGGCTGGTGATACCGGGTCGGCGAATCATCACTCATCGAACAGAAACGGACAGGCATCATGATCAAAATGGTCCTCACCTTGAAGCGTCGCGAGGGCATGACTCATGACGAGTTCACCCACTACCAGCGGAACATCCACAGGCCGCTCCTCATGTCCATCCCGGAGGCGCAGCAGTACATCCGCCGCTTCGTGGTGTCGTATCCCGTCCCCGCGCCGAACTATCCCGAACCGGACTACGACTCGGTGGTCGAGACATGGTTCGACACGATGGACGACCTCAACGCGCTCTTCTTCTGCGAGAACTGGCTGAAGACCGTCGACCCGGACCACAAAAACTTCGTCGACCTGAACAGCTTTGGAAGCATCATCTCCAAAGAGGAGGTCGTCGTCGGCTGAGAGCCCGGCACCGAGTTCGCCACGGCCTCCACCGAGAGCCGGGCAGGACCAGTAGGCCCGGCCTGGGTGGAGGCCCGGCCCGCTGCGCTCACCGCGTCTCGTGCACCGGCTCGCGCACATCCTTGTCCAGATCACCGCGCAAGGTCACGATGCGCACGCCGTCGGCCGTGAAGAAGATGGCTGTCGAGGGATCGGGCCGGGCTGGATGACAAGCATGCGAAGCCTCTGGTGGAGACGGTTCTCTTGGTCGAAGACCCATCTATCAGAGGCTTCGTTTGTCTGTCAGCCCAACTGACTGGCTTTCATGGGAGGTTGGAAAGGGCTCACTGTCTTGTGGGGGCAGCTCTGGTCGAAGCGGGAATGCTGGGACTCGCTTGCGCGTGCGTCCGGCCGCGGTGTTCGTCGTGCCGCGTCCGTTCGTATTCCGGGGCTCGGCCCGTTCAGCGAGCGGGGCGGGGGCGTACGACCGTGCCGAGGGCGATGACGGAGGCCAGCAGGGACAGGCCGGCCAGTACGCCGAACATCTGCGGGTATCCGCCCATGGGCAGGGTGAGGGCGGCTCCGGCGAACGGTGCCAGTGCGGCGGCCGCTGTGGCGGGGGCGGCGAGGAGGCCGGACAGCCGGCCGTAGTGGCTGGTACCCCAACGGTCGGTCACCGCGGTGGCCTGGAGCAGGGTGAGGTTGCCCCGGACCGTTCCGGCCGCGACCGACAGGACGACCAGCAGGGCGTACGGGCCGGGGGCGAGCGCCAGGGCGGCCGTGGTGACACCGCCGAGTGCGATCAGGGCGCTCGTGCGGGGGGTCGGGCGAGTGCGGCGGGCGAGGGCGGCGTACAGGGTGCGGCCCAGCGTCTGGCCGGCGCCGCCGAGGCCGAGGGCCCAGGCGGCCTGGGCGGTCGTGTAGCCCCGTTCGAGCAGCAGCGGGACCAGGGCGATGACGACGGCGTACATCGCGAACGCCGAGAGGGTCAGCGCTGCGGCCAGCATCCAGAAGGGGCGGGTGCGCTCCGCCGGGGCAGACCCCTGCTCGACGTGGGCGGGCGGCGGTGGCGCATCCGGCCAGGGTGCCTTCAGGGCCAAGGCGTGCGCCGGGATCGTGATCGCGGCCAGGACCGCGGCCAGTGCCACGTAGGTCATGCGCCAGGACAGGTGGCCGGCGAGGGCAGCGGTCACGGGGGCGAAGACGGTGGAGGCGAGGCCGCCGGCGAGGGTCACGATGGTCAGGGCGCGCAGGTGGTCGGGGGCCCACCAGCGGGTGAGGGCGGCAAAGGCGGGCTGGTAGAAGGTGGCCGCCATGGCGAGTCCGGCGAGTAGCCACCCGACGGCGAAGACAGCGATGCCGGGGGCGGCTGCCACGACCAGGAGGCTCAGGGTGCCGAGCACCGAGCCGGTGGTCATGAGGGCGCGCGGCCCGCGGTGATCGAGCAGGCGGCCCACACGGATGCCGGCGAAGGCCGAGACGAGGAGTGCCGCGGAGAACGCGGCTGTGGTCATACCCGTGGACCACCCGGTGTCGGCGGTGATCTGGGGGTTCAGGACGGGGAAGGCGTAGTAGACGATGCCCCAGCTGGTGATCTGTGTCACCCCGGGGGGGGGCTGGGCGGCGCGGGCCCGCCCCCGGCCCCCTGTGCGGGGCGCGGCCCCGCTGCCGCGGGTGTTGAGGTCGGTCACGAGCCGCAGCAGCCGCCCGCCGGAGCCTCCTCGACGGTCACCGTTGCCGCCGCGGGCGCGCCGAGCCGGACGAGCTGGGGTTCCGGCGCGGCGCAGCAGCCGCCGCCGTCGGCCTGCTGGGTGTCGGGGGCGTCGAACAGGCCCGCGCCGCCGCAGACTCCGGTTTCGGGAAGGGTGAGTTCGACGCGGTCGGCGGCGTCGAGGTCGCCGGCGATGGCCGCGGCGACGGAGCGGACCTGCTCGTAGCCGGTCATGGCGAGGAAGGTCGGGGCGCGGCCGTAGGACTTCATGCCGACCAGGTAGACGCCCTGCTCGGGGTGGGACAGTTCGCGGTGGCCGTGCGGGTAGACGGTGCCGCAGGAGTGCTGGTTGGGGTCGATCAGCGGGGCCAGCTCGGCCGGGGCCTGGAGTCGCTCGTCCAGGTTCAGGCGGACCTCGGACAGGAAGGACAGGTCGGGGCGGAACCCGGTCAGCACGATCACCTCGTCCACCGGCTCCAGCCGCCGCCCGTCCTCGTCCACCAGCACCAGGCGACCGTCGCCGTCGCGCTCGAACGCCTCGGTGCGGAAGCCCGTGACCGCGTCGGCGTGGCCGTCGTCGACGGCGGCCTTCGCCGCCAGGCCCAGCGCGCCGCGGGCGGGCAGCTGGTCGGCGGTGCCGCCGCCGAAGGTGGAGCCGGAGATGCCCCGGCGCAGGATCCACACCGCGTGCGTGCCCGTGCCGTCCTCGGACTCGGCCAGGTCGGCGAGGTAGGCCAGCGCGGTGAAGGCGGAGGCGCCGGAGCCGATCACGGCGGTGCGCCTGCCCGCGTAGCGGGCGCGGACGGCGGGGTCCTTCAGGTCGGGGACGCGGTAGGTGATTTGGTCGGCCGCCGCCTTCTCGCCGAGTGCGGGCAGCCCGCTGCCGCCCGCCGGGGACGGAGTGGTCCAGGTGCCGGAGGCGTCGAGCACCGCGCGGGCGAGGATCCGCTCCTCGCGGCCGTCGGCGCGGGCGACGTGCACGACGAAGGGCTGGGCCCCGCGGTCGGCGTCGACGATCCGGTCACGGCCGGCCCGGGAGACGCCGGTGACCGTGGCGCCGGTGCGGACCCGCTCGCCGAGGGCATCGGCGAGCGGCTGCAGGTACCGCTCCGCCCAGTCGCCGCCGGACGGGTACGTCGCCGGGTCGGGCCTGGTCCAGCCGGTCGGGGCGAGGAGCTTCTCGGCGGCCGGGTCGACGACCTCGCCCCAGGTGGAGAACAGGCGTACATGGCTCCATTCGCGGACGGCCGCGCCGGCACGGTCGCCCGCTTCCAGAACGAGGGGCTCGATGCCGCGCGCGACGAGGTGGGCGGCGGCGGCGAGTCCGGCGGGGCCGGCTCCGATGACGACGACGGGGAGCTGCTGGGTGCTCATGATGCTCGGTCTCCTCGAGGGGCGAAGGGGTTCAGTGCGCGCGGGTGAAGGCGGTCAGCTGGATGTGCTGCCGGAATTCTTCCGCTCGGGCGGCGCTGCCGCTGACCCGGGCACAGGTGTCACGGAACCTGACACCGGTCGGATGGCGGGCGGCGTGGCGGGCGCGGGCTGCGGTGAGCGCGGTACGGAGAGCGGCGGTCACGACGACTCCTTGCTTCGATGTCTGTCGATGCATTGGAGCTTGCCAGCTGTATTGACGAGTGTCAACATAGGTGCATGTCGAAGTCGGAGGTTGTGGAGCTGCCCGTCCTCCAGGAGGACGGTGCGGTGCCGTGCTGCCCGCCGCTCGCGGCCAGGGAGCCGGCCCCGGCGGACGCGGAGAAGACGGCCGCCATGTTCAAGGCCCTGTCGGACCCGGTGCGTCTGCGACTGTTCTCCGAGATCGCCTCCCACCCGGGCGGGGAGGCGTGCGTGTGCGACATCTCCGACGTCGGCGTCTCCCCGCCGACCGTCTCCCACCACCTGGGAAAGCTGCGTGAGGCGGGCCTGCTGACCTCCGAGCGGCGCGGCACCCGGGTCCACTACCAGGCCGCCCCGCCCGTGGTGGCCGCCATGTCCGCCATGTCCGCCATGTTCGATCTGCGCGGCTGACCACCGTCGCCGGGACGGCGGCGGTCAGTCACCGCAGTCGGGCGAGCGGCAGCGCAGCAAGTGCTCCTTGGGTGCGTCCAGGCGGCCCGCCATGGTGGCGCCGTCGGCTCGGCAGAAGACCTGCTTGCCCTCCTTGCGGGAGAGGACCAGGCCGCCGCGGCGCAACAGGCTCAGATGCCCGGAGGCGGTCGACGGCTTGAGGCCGCACCGCTCGGCGATCTCCCCGACGGCCAGCTCACCCCCGCCCGCGAACCGGCGCATGACCAGCTGGCGCGTCTCGCTTGCCGATGCCTCGAGGAAGTCGGCCGTCGCCGGACCGACCCCCTCGCCCACGCCACCGGGCTCACCCGGATGCCCCAGCGCCCGCCCCGCTTCCTCGCCGACGACATCGACGGCCGCGCCCTGTCCGACGCGGCCGCCGCCCGGCGCCGCGCCCCCGCCGCACCGGCGTCGGCGGCACCGACGTCGGCACCGGCGGAGTCGCCTCGCTGGGTGACATCGTCGCCGTACCGCCCGTCCGCGAAGCCCGGGACGCCGGGCTGCTCAAGGCATCCCCGGTGTTCGTACGCCTCGACCGCGACGGCGCCGTATGGGCCGACGGAACGCAAGCGTCGGTGGACGTGATCATCTGGTGCACGGGCTTCCACCCTGCCCTGGCGCCCCTGGCGCCCCTGGCGCCCCTGGGGCTGCGTGGTCGACGCGGCCACATCCCCACGGCAGGCACGCGGGCCGTGGACGAACCCCGCCTGCACCTGCTCGGCTACGGCGACTGGCCCGGCCCCGCCTCCGCCACCCTCGTCGGCGTCGGACGGCCGGCACGCGACGCTGCCCGGGAGATCGCCGAACTCCTCGAAGACGCAGGCCGATCCGCGGGCTCCGGTCCACGGGTGTGAAGCCGGCCGCAGCCGCGGCTGAGCTGGATCCGGCGCCCGGTGGGATGAAGAAGATGCTCTTCGGCCTCACCGTCACGACGGACGAAGGCGGCGGCCGACGCCCGGCGACGGAGCCTCGGCGCACCCTGCCGCTGGTTTCTTGACCGCCGGTTCCGCCACCGCGCAGGCCCCCCGGGGGATGCCTCGTGTCCGTCACCGGGTGACGGTTCGTGCCGGGCCGTCCTCGAAGGCCACGGTGGGCCGGCAGTCCGGCGCGGCGTAGATCCCGTCGGTCGTTTGTCCGTCGGACGACCGGCCGCGGGGCACCGGTGATGCGGGCCGACTGTTGGTACCGGCTCGCCGGCCGCGCTCCTGCCGGCTGCGGCGAACCGGCACCGCTGTTGCCTCTCGAATCCCTCTCGAGGAATGCGCACGCCGGGGTCAAGAGGATCCGGTAGGGGGTCTCGGTCGACCCTCGTGGAATTCATCAGGCGTAACCGGAAAGCAGGCGCGCGCCGCACAAAGGAACGGTCCAGCTCTTCTGTCTCTTCTGCGTCGAGGAGGTTGTGCGGGAGTTTCCTTCAAAGGGGGCACCTCAAGCGCGGTGGGGTCGGGTAAGCCGCCGCTCGTGATGATTCACATGGCTAAGAAAGTAGGTGTCCCAACAAAATTTCACAACATCTTTCACGCCACCTTTGTCGTGGGTGATTCGTCCCTTCGGTGCGGTTTTCGGGGGGTGCGCGTCGGGGTGATCTTCGGGGCCCCGCCCGGACATCGTCCACGGCGTTGCGAAAATATCTGCAGTTCGGAGGGGGAATGGTCATGTGTGCCTCCCTCTGTCGGCGGGCGTGCGGGGGGTGTTGGCGAAGTTGACCGAGCGGCGTCATGAGAGCGCTCCCTGAGCTGATGTCTGAACACATGCAATCAACTTGGGCGTATGGCGCTTTGTTGTTCCGGTGGCATGCCGAGAGTCCTCCCCTTTCCTCCTCGGGGGTGCGCTGTTGACATGAGGAAATCGGCACGCTTCACTTTCGTGAGGTGGGAAGAAGGCGCCCGCCCTTTCCGCCGGCGGGTCACGACGGGATCTGCAGCCGACCCCGCGTGCGCCCACTTCGCGGGATCGGACATCCGGCTGCCATCGACCACTCCACTCCATTCCGAAACGGCGCGCTGCGTTTCCGCGCCGACTCGGTCGAACCGGCGGACAAACCAACGGACGAGGGAGAATCAGTATGTTCACGAACAGCATGGGCAACGGGGCGCGCTCAGGTCGTGCCCTGGTCGGCGTCGCCACTTTGGCCGGACTTCTCTGGGCCGCGCCCGGAGTGGCACACGCCGACACCGAGGAAGACCCCGGGACGGCGTGTCCCTTCAGCCGCACACTGTGCCTGTTCGACGGCGCCGACTACTCGGGAGACCGGTTCACGGTGCAGTCCCTCGACCCGTCCGCGAGCGTCTGCGTCGACCTGGTGGAGCACGGTTGGGGCGACAGGGCCCGCTCGGCCGTGAACACGGCGACGCAACCCGCTTCTCTCTACCCCAATCCGGACTGCACCGGCAGGGGAGTGAGCGTCACGGGCGCGGCGCCCTCGCTGCCGTTCCAGCCGCAGAGCGTGCGGGTCTCCTGAGCCGACGTCCCGCCCGGCCCGCGGACCCCCGGAACGAAAGGCGAACGCCCCGTCATGAGGAGAGCTCCCGGGCGTGACTTCGGACTGCGCGGGTTCGTCGTCGCCCGAGCGCTCTCCCGGGCCGGCGACGCGGTCTTCCCCATCGGGCTCGCCGCCGCCATGGTCCAGCAGGATTTCGGCGCCTCCGGCATCGGCGTGGTGATGGGTGCCTCCCTGGCGCCCGTAGTACTGCTGCTGCCGTTCGGAGGAGTGATCCTCGACCACTTCGACACCAGGACCCCCATGGTCGTCGCCGACGTGGTCCGCACCGTGCTCCAAGGGCTGCTGGCGGTACTGCTCCTGACCGGGCGTCCGTCCCTGTGGCAGATCCTGGTGCTGTCGCTGGGCTCGGGGGCGGCGCAGGCGTTCTTCCAGCCGGGAGTCGCCGGCATGCTGCGACAGCTGGCGCCGGAGCGGCTGCGGCAGGCGAACGCGACGATCCGCACGGTGGAGTCAGTGGTGTCGCTCGCCGCGCCCGCCCTGGCCGGGGTGGTCATCGCCGTCACGGACGCCGCGGTCGTCATCGTCCTGGACGCCTGCACGTTCGCCGCGAGTGCCTGGCTGATAGCCCGCATCCGGTTGAAGAGCACCGACCCTGTCGAGACCATGCCGAGAGTCTGGAAGGAACTGCGCGAGGGATGGGACGAGTTCACGGCCCGGCCGTGGCTGTGGTCCGTGGTGTCGGTCTTCTCGCTGTTCGGCCTGGTGGTGTTCGGCCCGTTCGACGTGCTGAAGGCCATCGTGCTCATCGACCGGTTCGGCGCCGCGGCCTATGCCTGGCTGATGTCGGCCTTCAGCCTGGGCGCCGTCCTCGGCGGGCTGCTCGCCCTGTGGACCGCGCCCGGCCGGCCTCTACGGACAGGGCTGCTGGCACTGCTCGGCTTCGCCCCGCTCCCGGTGGTGATCAGTTTCGACCTGCCGGTGGCCACGGTGGCAGCGGCCATGGTGGCGGGCGGCGCCGCCAACGCCTACTGGGCGGTGGTGTGGGCGACCTCGGTGCAGTCGCACGCGCCGCCGCACGCGCTGAGCCGCATCCACGCCTACGACGTGATCGGCTCCATCGGCCTCATGCCCGCGGGCCGGGCGCTCACCGGAGCGGCCACGGCCTGGACGGGCGCGGCGACCGTGCTGCTCACGTCCTCCGCGGCCCTGCTCGTGGGCTGTGCGGCGCTGCTGCTGGTCCCCGCCGTACGCACCCTGCCGGCCGTGCAGCAGCCACGGGGACGGAGCGATCCGGTCAAACCGACCGCCGGCACCCGACAAGCCCGCGAGACCTAGGAGCAGCATGCACCCCCGGACGAGCCGTACTCTCACCGCCAAGGAGTTCTCCGACATCAAGCACACGGTGTCGATCCGGTCCCAGTCGCGGGCGCGACTGCGCCGGGACGCGGGGTACGCCTCGGACGTCCCCCGCGAGGTCAGCCTGCAGCTCACCTACAAGTGCAACCTCCGCTGCACGCACTGCTACCAGTGGAACGAGCAGGGCTTCTTCCGCGACTGGGGAATCGACAAACAGCGCACCGAACTCGACCTGTCCGTCGTCGAAGACGTGCTGGAAGCCACCGCGCCGGTGCGCGGCAAGCTCTTCCTGTGGGGCGGCGAGCCCCTGATGCACAGTCGGTTCACCGAGGTGTCGCGCCTGATCGAGCGCTTCCCCCGCACCGTCAACATGTGCACCAACGGGCTGCTGTTCCAGCGCCGGACGGACGACCTGCTGCGGATCGGGCAGGACCTCAACCTGCTGGTCAGCCTGGACGGTCTCGGTGCGGATCACGAGGAACTGCGCGGCAGGGGCACGTTCGAGCGCACCACGCGCAACATCGAGACGATGCTCGACCTCAAGCGCAAGGGTGAGTTCCGTGGCGAACTCTCCCTGTCCTGCATGGTCTCGCACGTGACGGTGCACCGGATGTACGAGTTCATGGAGTGGGCCGAGGAGCTGGACGTCAACACCGTCTACTTCCAGTTCCCCTGGTACATCAGTCCCGAGGTCGCGCAGGCGATGGACTCCGTCTACCGCGAGCACTTCGCGTGGCTGTCGCCCGAGACCGGCACCGCGCGCCCCACCTGGCACTCGTACACGTACCAGCTGCCTCCCGAACTGCTGCCCGCGCTGCGCGACTCCATGGCGCGGCTGGCCGGCCGGGTCTGGCGCCCCCGGGTGCGCTACCAACCGCAGCTGGAGCCGGACGAGGTCGAGTCGTTCATCCTCGGCACCTCCCGGCCGGCGCAGCGACGCACCCGCTGCCTCGCCGTGACCAACCGGATGGAGGTGCACGCCGACGGCAACGTCAGTTCCTGCAAGTTCTTTCCGGAGTTCGTGGTGGGCAACCTCTACGAGTCCTCGACGGTGGGCCTGTGGCAGAGCGAGCGGTTCCGCCGGGTCCGGTCCGTCCTCGCCGAGACCGGCATGATGCCGGTCTGCTCCAAGTGCATCCTTCTCTACCTGAACGGAGTGTGACGCCCCATGAGCAGTGCTGCCCAGGTCACCGAGCTGGAATCCCGCGTGCGGAGCGTGCTCGCGGAGGTCCTGGCGGGCAAGGCCCTGCCGGAGCAGATCACGACGGACGCGGACATGGTCCGGGACCTCGGCCTGGACTCCCTGCAGGCCATCCAGTTCCTGCTGCGCGTCGAGGACGAGTTCGACGTCGAGCTGGACTACGAGACGCTGCGCCTTGACCACCTGAGGTCGGTGCGGTTCTTCACCACCGAGGTCCTCACGCGGCTGGTGCGCGAGCAGTGAGCCGCGCGTGCCCCTCCAGTGGCGGGGCCGTCCACTTCGGGTCCTTCGATGCCGAACGTCGCTGGCGCCCGGACGGCCTCGCGTCCCTGCCGATGCTCGCCGATCCGGCGTCCGACCGTCTCGTGGCCCACATGGACGAGGCGCTGTTCGCCGCCGCCGTCCCGGGTGATCTGCTGATCACCCGGGGGGTGGTCGGCGAGGCTCACCGCCGGGCCCTGGAAGCCGCGGGGTTCGGATGCGCGTATCGCCACGCGGGTGACCCGGACGGTACCGCCGACGTGGAGAACCGGCTCCTCACCAGCCCCGAACTCCTGCGCACCATAAGCGAGTACCGGCACCTGCGTCCCTACGCGGTCCTTCCCGCGACCGCCGAACTCGCCGCACTCACCGGGCACGCGGACGCCGCAGCGCGCGAGGAGACCGTGGTCCGGGTCAACGGCAAGGCGTGGTCCAGCCGCCTGTCCGCCCGCCATGGGATGGCGGGCGCCGGACACGTCGTCCGCTCGGCGGCGGAGCTGGACGCCGCAGTGCGGTCCGCCGCCGGCCGGGGCCATCCGGCCGTCCTCGTCAAGGACACCTACGGGGTGGCCGGCCGGGGCACCCTCGAGGTGACCTCGGACAGGCGACTGGCCAGGCTGACCAAGTACCTGCGCGGTCAGGAGGAACGGGGGCTGCGCGTCGAGCTCGTGGTGCAGCCGCGCTACGACCGCGTCGCGGACTTCTCCAGCCACCTGTACCTCGACCGTGACGGCTCCTGGCGGCTGCTCGGTGTGCAGGGCCTGGTCAACGCCGGCTACCGCCACGAGATGTCCGGGCCGGCGCCCCGCGCCCTCACGAGTGCGCTGCGGCACCCCGCCCACCCGGACGTGCTGGAGACCGTGGCCCGCGAACTGGCGGGGGAAGGGTACTTCGGCCCCGTGTGCCTGGACTCCATGGTGCTCCGGGACGGGACCTGGATCCCCGTTCTGGAGGTGAACGCCCGTATGTCCATGGGCGGTCTGAACCTTCGGCTCGACGAGCGCGTACGGGAGCACGGGCTGCGCAGCCACCTGTGGCAGGAGGACGTGGCCGTGGTGGCCGGCTTCACCGTGGACCACTTCCTGGAGGCGCTGCGCGCGGAGGGACTGCTCTACGGGGGCGGGGGCGCACCCGGCGTCCTGCCCCTGGTGGGCGGTTCGCTCGTGGCCCCCCGAGGGCGTCTGGTCTGCGCGGCCTTCTGCCCGCCGGAGTCGTTCGCTCGCCTGCGGACGCGCACCCGGTCCGCCGCCGAGTCGGCCGGCGTCGTTCTCGCGGGGGCGGCATGACCTGGGGCATCGGCCTGATCGGCGCCACCGGCATCGCCGTGCGCGCGGTGATCGCCCCGAGCCGGGAACGACGCGACATCACCGTGCGGGCCGTGGCGGCGTCCGACGGGGACCGTGCTTCGGCGTTCGGACAACGGCACGGGGTCAGGGTGCTGCCGAGCTACGAGGACGTGGTGACGGCACCGGACGTCGACATCGTCTACGTCTCGCTGCACAATTCCGCACACGCCCACTGGGCCCGGCGGGCCGTCGCCGAGGGGAGGACGGTGCTCGTCGAGAAGCCCCTGTGCCTGGGCCTCGCGGAGTGCGACGCGTTGCGGGACGCCGAACGTCTCGGTGGCGGGCAGGTTCTGGAGGCGCTTCCCACCCTCCGCCACCCCTGGCACGACGTCGTACGGCACATGCTGGACGCGGGCCGGTTCGGCCGGCTCCACGGCGTGCACAGCCGTTTCGACTTCCGGCCACCCGCCTTCGGCGGCTACCGCCTGCGGCCCGAGCTGGGCGGCGGCATCTTCCTCGACTCGGCGAGCTACTGGCTCCAGGCGCTCCAGGACACCGTCGGACTGCCTCCGTCCGGCGGCACCGGCACGGCGCGGTGCGCAGAACCCCATGGCGTCGACCACGCCTTCGAGGCGGAGCTGCCCTTGCCGGATGCGGCGACGGCCACCCTGTCGTGCTCCTTCGCCGCACGTCACACCGCTGAGCACGTCTTCGAGTTCGCCGAGGCGCGCGTGCGCGTCCGCGGTGTTCTGCTGCCCGCCGCGGGTGCGGTGCCGCTGAACGTCGCCGTGCGCACCACGACGGGCCGCACGGAGGTCACGCGCACGGAGCCGGTTTCGTACTACGAACGGCAACTCGGCCGCGTCGCCGACCTGGTGAGCGGCCGGGCCGGGCACTGGGGCGCCCAGTCCGCGGTGGCCCGGCCCAGAATCGTCACGATGGAGCACCTTCACCGGACGGCACGGCGTGAGGTCGCGCCGGTACCTTCGACAGGGAGTGCACATGAGTCCTGAGGACCTCGCCCCGGAGGCCGCCGCCCTGCTCGCGTCGGTCTCGATCACACCGGCGGACGTTGCGGAGTGCGCGCCGCTGACCGGGGGCACGTACAACTCCCTGCTGCGCGTGGTCCTCCGGGACGGCCGCCGGTGGGTCGTGAAGCGGCCGCCGTCCGCGGGAAGCGGGCCGACGGGCAGCGGTCCGACGCTGCGGTACGAGCACAATCTGCTGCACGGTGAGACCGAGTACTACGGAGCGGTGCGGGACGTTCCGGGCATACCGGTGCCCCGGCTGATCCACGCGGAGTCCGACGGCGAGCCGCCCGTCGTGTCGGGCCTCGTCATGACCGAATGCCCCGGCGTCCCGTGGCACGAGGCCGACGCGTCCCTGACGCCCGGCGAACGGGCGCGGCTGCGTGAGGAGCTGGGTGGGGCCGTCGCCCGGCTGCACACCGTGACGGGACCGGAGTTCGGTTACCCCGCCCGGCCCTTCGGCCCGCCGGCCGCCGACTGGGGGCGCACCTTCACTGCCATGACCACCGCCGTCCTGGACGACGCGGTGCGCTACGGCGCACACCTGCCCCGGCCCGTGGCACGGGTGCGTGAGGTGCTCGCCGCGGCCGCGGACGTGCTGGCCGACGTGACCCGTCCCGTCCTGGTCCACTTCGACCTGTGGCAGGGGAACCTGCTGATCGACGGCGCCCCGGGAGCCAGGACCCTCAGCGGAGTGATCGACGCGGAGCGGATGTTCTGGGGCGACCCGGTCGCCGAGTTCGTCTCCCTCGCGCTGTTCGGCGACATCGAACAGGACGACGCCTTCCTGGCCGGGTACGCGGCAGCCGGGGGGAACGCGACGTTCACCGACTCCGTACGCCTGCGTCTGCACCTGTACCGCTGCTACCTGTACCTGATCATGCTGGTGGAGGTGGTGCCCCGGCGCTGTTCCCCCGAACAGCGGGCCTGGACCCGGCAGCACGTCGGAGGCCACCTGGTGGCGGGCCTCGACGCGGTGGCCTCCGCCCTGGCCGGCCGGCCGTGATCGCGATACTGACCTCGGGGGTCGCCCTCGGCGTCCACGTACCGGGTCTGCTGCTCGCCTCCCGCCTCGGGGAACGCGGAGCGGAGGCCGTCGTGGAGGTGATCGAGCGGCTGCTTCCCGACGACCGGCTCCGCATGATCGAGGCCTCCCGCAGCCTGTTCCACCGGGACTTCCGCGCCGCCAGGGCGGGACAGCGCCTCGCCACCGACCCGGCCCGGGCCGTCGACGACGCGGCGCTCGTAGCGCTGCACCGGCGCTGGACGGGACTCGGCGTGCGGCGCGTGGTGGTGTTCTCGGGTTTCTGGCTGGGGGTGCTGGACCGTCTGTCCGTGCTGGGGCTGCGGCTGTCGGAGGTGACCATCTGCCACGTCGACTCCGTGGAGTCCCCTTCCTTCCGCCGTGCCGGCCCCGCGGCGGCCGGCACGCAGGTGGTCCGGCTCGCATCGGCGGCCGGTGGTGATCTGCCCTGCACGATCCCGGTCACGCACCGGCCACCGGTGCCGTGGGACGAACGCGACGGGCGGCTCCTCGCCCACGGCGGCGGCTGGGGCATGGGCACCTACCGGCAGCGCGCGGCGGACCTCTCCGCCGAAGGGCACGCTCTCGACCTCGTCGTCCACGAGCCGCAGGAGGCCGAGTCCGCGCCCGCGGGAACGCGCGCGTACCTGATGGACCCGTCCTGGCACCCGTGGCACGACGACGGCTACCCGCCGCTGGGCCTCCTCGCACCGGGGCAGGACCCCGGCGCGGTGGAATTCCGGCGCGGCACCGCTCACCACTCCTCCTTCGACCTGGCCCGCGAGGCGACAGCCATGGTCAGCAAGCCCGGCGGCGGTACCCTCCTGGATTCCCTGTGGTCCGCCACGCCCCTCGTCCTGCTCGAACCCTCGGGGCAGCACGAGGAGCACAACGCCCGCCTCTGGTGCGACCTGGGCTTCGGCGTCCGTTACGAGCAGTGGCGGGACGCCGGTTTCGATCCCGAGTACCTGCGGCCACGGCACGAGGCTCTGCTCGCGGCCGTCGCGGGACCGGCGCGCCCGCTCGACGTGGTGGAGGCGCTCTGCGCCCGGAAGGGATCCTCATGTACGCGATGAAACTGGTCGAAGCCGATCGCGGGACGGCGTTGCGGGCGTCCTTCACCCAGGAGGAACGGCTGTCCGCCGGGCGGCACGTGCACCTCCAGAACAACGTCCTGACGTTCGGCTGTCTCGTCGAAGGCACGCTGGACACGGGACGGCTCCGGCAGGCGTATCTGGCGCTCCGGCAACGTCATGAGAGCTTGCGCCTCGTCTTCCCCCGGCGCCCCGGGGGAGGGGCGGACGCCGCGGAGCTGCGCGCACCCGGGGACGCGGGCTTCCACGTCGTCGACGCCGGGTCCGACGACCCCGCCGTCGGCCTCCGTCGGGCCCGGGCCCTGGTCGCCGAGGCCGCCGAGGTGCCGTTCGACCTGGCGAACGGCCCGCTCGTCCGGCTGCTCTGTGTCCGGATCTCTCCGGCTCTGCACGTCGTGGGATGCGTGGTCGACCACATCGTCGTCGACGGTGAGTCCTGCCGGATCATGGCCGAGGACCTGTTCAGGCTCTACGCGGCGGATACGGCGGACACCGCCGCTCTGCCCGCCGTCGGCACACAGTTCCTCGACTTCGCCCATTCCGAGCGCCTCCACCTGCGGGGGCCGACCCTCGACAGGCTTCTGTCGTACTGGCGCCGCAAACTCGACGGAGTCGGGGCGATTCCGTCCTCCCACCTGCGTGACCCCGCCGTGGGCGACGCGGCCCGGCCGGTATCGAGCCGTCGGCTCCTGGTGCGCCGCGCCACGATCGAACCGGCGTCGTGCGGCCGGCTGCGCCAGGCCGCGCGGGGACACCGCGTGACCCTGACGGCGGTGTTCGCCGCGGCTCTGAAGGACGCCGTGCGCCGGCGCCGGCTGGCCCTCGGCATGAACCCGGACCAGGCCGGCGACGTGGCCGTCATGGGCTCGATCGGCAACCGCCACCGCGACGGCCTGCGGCACTCGGTCGGCTACTTCGCCACGCCGTGCGTTCTGCGCACCGACCTGAGGGACGCGCCACCCTTCACCGAGCTCGTACGGCGCGAGACCGGAACGCTTCTCGGCACGCTGCGGCACCAAGAGCTGCCGCACGCCCTGATGACGCGGGAACTCGACCCGGAGCGCTACGGCGTGCGCCACCGGGGCGACCTTGGCGCGGTGCCGGAGTACGTCAACTTCGACGTGTCGGAGGCCGGATCCGGCTGGTCGTTCGCCGACGAGACCCTGCGGGTGACGATGATCCGGATCCCACGCAACGAGGTACCCCGGGGAGGGGTGCGGTTGCTCGTGCGGGACGAGAGGGACCGCCTCCTGGTGGAACTGCGCACGGACGACTCCCGGTTCGGGCCGCGCTGGGCGGACAGCTTCCTGGCCGACTGTCTGGCCCCGGTCAAGGAGTTCACGGAGAAGGCCGCGTGAGCCGGACCCGCCAGGTGACCTCCCGTACGTACCCGTCATGGGCACCCCGGCCCCCGGGGACAGCCGCGACGACCGCCGGCCCCGGCCCGCCCCCGCGTACCATCAGCCGGTCCCGCCGGACCGGTGAGGTCCTCACCCGTGATCGGCACCCGTGACCGGCGGGGCGGCAGACCTGCACCGCCGGTCACCGCGGTGACCCGACGACCTCACCGGGAGGCCGCCCCGCGGACCGGTCGACGTACCGGACCCGTCCGACCAGCGCGGCCAGCAGGATGGTGGCTATCACGATCGAGCCCAGCGCGGCGCGCAGACCGACCGCGCCGCTCATTACGCCGATCAACGCCGGTGCGGCCACCGTCGCTCCGGGCATCTGCCCTATCTCCACGACTGAGACCCCCTCGCTCGCGGTGAGGCCCTCCTGGTTTCCGGCGAAGGTGTAGACGTTCGGGTTGACGCAGGCCATCCCCACACTGAGCACGATGAATCCGATGATCGCTGCCACCGGGTTCGCGAGGACGAGGCAGAGCCCGAATCCGGCGGCGGCGAACAGCGTCGAGAGGCGGACGACGCGTACCGCGCCGAGGCGTGCCGTGGCGCGGTCGACGAAGAGCATCGCCACAGTCCCCGCCGTGGCGGCGGCCGTGTAGGTGGCTCCGCCGAGGACCGGCCCCCCTCCCATGGTGTCCGTCACGTAGATCGCGCTCCAGAGGATCGACGACTCGGTCACGTACCCCGTCAGGAAGGCCATCACGGCGATGGGCAGCATCCTTCGGTTGAACCGCCTGCGCAGGGGGACCCGGGCGGCCTTCGCCGAGTGGGGGGCCTCCTCGGGAAGCCACCGGACCACCGCGGCCAGGCACAGTCCGAGCAGTCCGCTGGAGACGGTGAACTGGACCCAGGGGGGAACGCCGAACGCCGCTGCCGCGGTGCCGGTCGCTCCGCCGGCCAGTGTTCCCAGCCCGAAGCAGGCGTCGAAGCTGCCCATGACCGGCCGTCCGTAACGACGTTGTACCTCCAGCGCCATGGCGCCCATGGGGATGTCCATGATGTGAGCGACCAGCGCCCAGGTGGTCAGCCCCAGCACCACCGCACCGAAGCTGGGCGATGCCGCCATCAGCGGCACGGTGAGCAGGACGAGACAGGCACCCGACGATGCGAGCACCACGTTGCTCACCCGGCCGACGAGCAGCACGATGGTGCAGAGGCCGACGATGTTCCCGATGCTCGGGACCGTGTTGGCGAGCCCCCACAGGGTTTCGTCGGCGCCCACCTGCCGGCGCACCTCCGGCACGCGAGCCGCCCAACCGCCGATGGGCACGCTCATGATGACGTAGAGCAGACCCACGGCCAGGCGCGAGCGTCGGTTCGCGCGCCGAGACCCGGTTTCCTCCGGATCGGCAAGGGCGCCTAATCGGCGCTTCGGAGCTTCATCGTGCTGGCCTGATTCCGACATGCTGAAAGAGCCCTCCGCGCCATTCCACCGGCGTTGCGTGAGGCGCAGTACCGTGAAAATCCGAGATCGTCGAGCGGTACGCTACGAACGGACCGAGCGTCCCGTCAAGAAGTGCTCCGGGAGTCCGCCAGGGTCTTCCTCACGCCACGTGAAATTCGGCAGGGGATGACGTTCCCGCTGGTCGGATCCGGTGCGGAAGCGCGTGAAGAGCGAGATGCTTGGCCGGAACCAAACTTCCTCCCTCCGGTGCCGGTGGGTACTGTTGGGGCGAGAGTTCCGATCGGTGCCCAACTGGCTTTTGTGAAGTCTGGCCAATGACGGGTGAACGGCCTTTGCGGCAGGCCTTCCGTGGCATCGCCCTCGACCGGAAGAGTGCCAACACCGTGTGCCCTGCGCGGGTTTCTCCGTGCGGACACCCCCGGGCAGCGGTTGAGTGCATGCCTCCTTTCCGGACATCAGAAAGCAGCGCACTTATGGATACTGCATCTTCACGTCTGGCCGAGATACGCGTGATCCTTGAGGAGGAGTTCGCCTGCGACCTCACGGACATCAGCCTGGAACCGTCCTTGCCGCTCGGTCACGACGGTGTCGGCCTGGACTCCCTGATGATTGTCGACCTGCTCGCCAGGCTGGAATCGAGATACTCCGTCGACGTGGACCTGACCGATCTTGTGAACGGTGCCTCCGGCGTTACCGTCCAGGATCTTCTCCGGATCACGGACGGCTTGCCGCAGCGGTAGGAACGCCCGATCGGATCGAGTCGTTCTCATCAGACCAGCAGGAGAAAAGTTGTCTGACCGTACTCTGCTCGCAGAATTTGGCGGGACCCCCGTAAGGACCTCCGAATGGCCGTTGTGGCCCAGACTCGACCTCGACACGAAAGCGATCCTCACGGATGTCCTTGAGTCGGGGCGGTGGGCGATCAGCGAGGACCACAACGGCCGGAAGCTGTACGAGCGGCAGTTCGCCGACGCCTTCGCCCAGTATCACGGTTTACCCCACTGCGTTCCCACGAGCAGTGGCACCGCGTCGTTGACCATCGCGTTCGAGGCGCTCGGCCTCTCGCACGGTGCCGAAGTGCTCGTGCCGGGTCTCACCTGGGTGGCGTGCGCGTCGGCGGCGGCGAACCTGGGGCTCGTGCCGGTTCTGGTCGACATCGACCCGGAAACACTCTGCATGGACCCGAAGGCGGCCGAGGCGGCCATCACGAGCAGGACCGAGGCCGTGCTCCTCGTCCACTACGGCAGCAGCGTCGCCGACATCGACGCGTTCGTGTCGCTGTGCGAGCGGCGCGGTCTGGCGCTCATCGAGGACTGTGCCCAAGCCCACGGCGCCATGTACCGGGACGCACGCGTGGGCACCTACGGAGCGGTGTCCGCCTACAGCATGCAGGAGTCGAAGCTACTGACCTCCGGGGAAGGAGGCGCGTGCCTGACCAAGGACGCGAACCTCTACGAGCGGCTCGTGGAATACCGCGCCGACGGCCGGCGGTACGCCGAAGACCCTGGCGTGCGGGAGCCCAATCTCCAGGATGTCGGCACGGTGCAGGGCCGCAATCTCTGTCTGACGGAAATCGGGTCCGCGCTGCTGCTCGGCGGTCTGCGACGCCTCGACGCGGAGAACGAACGGCGGGCGGCGAACGCGGCACACCTGTCCGCGCTCCTCGACGGGACGGGGTACGCGCACCCGGTCAGGGCTCTTCCAGGAGTCACCAAGAGGGCCTACTACCGGTACTGCGTCCGGCTCGACCCGGGCGTCCTCGAGGGCGTCTCCGTCGATCGGGTGCTGAGCGCCCTGAGCAGGGAACTGAGTCTGCACTGCGAGCCGCTGCACGAGCCGCTCAACGCCTGCCGCCTCTACGACCCGCGGCGGTCTTCGCACAAGTACGACCCCGTCCTGTTGCCCCTGCTGGACCCCACCCGGTTCGAACTGCCGAACGCGCACGAGGCTCGCTCACGGTTCCTGACCATTCCGCACCGGGCCCTCCTGGGCACCGCGGCAGACATGAACGACATCGCCCAGGCCATCGACAAGGTCATGACGAACGTCGACGCGCTCCGCTCCGAAGCGCTGATGGTGCCGTGAGGCGTGCAGAGGAGGGTGAGGTCGCATGAGAGCGCACAAGCCGACAGCGGTTGCCGTCGTGGGCTGCGGCGAAATAGCACAGATCATGCACCTACCGCATCTGCGCGAGATGGATGACCGGTTCCGGCTGCTCGCCGTGTGCGACACCGACGCCGAAGTCCTGAAGTCGGTCGCCCACCGGTTCGGTGTGGAGAACGCTCACACCGACTCGCGGTACATCCTCGAGGACAGGGCCGTCGAGGCCGTCGTCATCGCCACCCCCGGTGATCACGCCGGCCTCGTGGAACAGGCGTTGGACGCCGGGAAGCACGTCTTTGTCGAGAAGCCGCTCTGCTACTCGGTCGACGACGCCCACCGGATCGCCGAGCGTGCCCGGAGGACCGGCCTGACCGTCATGGCGGGGTACAGCAGGATCTTCGACACGGCCTTCGACGAGTTCCACCGGCTGGTGGACGAGCAACCGCCGGGACGGTTCATCGCGAGCACCGCCGTGCTGCCGGACGACTACTTCTACCGGGCCCATCACAGCGTCGCGCGCTGTGCGTCGCCCGCCGCGGACAACACGGCGGCGGCCGAACCGACCTGGCCGTACCTGTTCGAGGAAGTGCTCCACAACCTCGCCACACACGAGCTGTACTGCCTACGGCGTCTCTTCCGGTCCGGCTTCCAGCTGAGAAGCGCCACTCCTCTCCTCGGGCGCCGCGGTGTTCACGCGCTGTGGGAATCCGAGGACGGCGACACCGCGTCGATGACGCTGGTCGTGATGACCGGACTGTCGGGTGGTTACCGCGAGGAGTTCCACGTCTCCACACCCATGTCGCACACCACGCTCACGTACCCCTCGGTGTATCTCAAGAACACGCCGGCGACCGTGCGCCACTCGTTCTCAAAAGGGCCGCACGGACCGCTGCGCTCCCAGGAGTACGAGGGGTCGTACGCGGATCCGTTCAAACGCGAACTCGAGCATTTCGCCGACGTTCTGGAGGAGAGGTGTCCAAGCCGGTGCAGTGCGGAGGACGCAATCCATGACATCCAGATGATTGCGGAGATCTACGACCGGGCCAAGAAGGCGTAGACGAAACCTCTCCGGAAAGTTTGCAGAATGGTGAATCGCACCTCAGTTGATCAGTCCGACAACCTATTCCCTGAGCTCCTTCCGCCGTTCACCTTGAACGGACAGGAACGATCGACGCTGATGTCGGAATGCAGAACGATTGCCGAAGGGCATTCGTTCTCGGATCTGGACAGCAACGCGGAGCTCTCGTCCATGGTGTCCGGCGCCCGCCATCTTCCCACCCGCCTGATGGAAGAGCTCACCCACTTCCGCTGGACGAGTAATGAGCACGGAGCGTTACTGATACGCGGCCTGCCACTGGATCCGGTACTGCCGGACACCCCGGCCGGCGGAGAGCCGTCGAGGTCTGCCGACGTACCGATATGCACGACGGTGCAGTTGATGATCCTCAGCGCACTGGGCGATCTCATCTCCTACGCGGAGGAGAAGGCCGGAGCGCTGATCCAGGACGTCATTCCGCAGCCCGGAATGGAAACTCGGCAGGAAAACGTCGGCAGCTCGCTCCTGGAACTGCACACGGAGAACGGATTCCATCCCACCAGGCCCGACTTCATCACACTGCTGTGTCTCCGGCCGGACCGCGACGATCGCGCGCGGACGGTGGTCGCCGGCATGCGCCACGCTTTGCCCCTGGTCTCACGTGATGCCGTCGAGATCCTTCGGCAGCCGTACTTTCGCGTGGCCTACAGTTCGTCTTTCGTCGGACCCGACGAACGTGTGTACTGCGATCCGATCCCCGTTCTCAGCGACACGAACGGAGCCGAGAGCATGGTCGTGGACCTGCACGCGATGGAGGCCACGACGGACAGCGCCCAGGCGGCGCTGACCGAGCTGTTCGACGCTCTGCGGCAGTCCGTGGTGGGTGTGCGGCTGCGTCCTGGCGATTTGCTGGTGGTCGACAACCGCACCGCGGTCCACGGCCGGACGGCGTTCGTACCCCGCTTCGACGGGTGCGACCGCTGGTTGCGCCGCGCTTTCGCGATCACCGACCTTCGCCGATCCGAAGCCGGGCGACCGCCCTATTCCCGGGTGATCCGCCGTAGCACTCCTCCGCACGTTTCCCGCTTGTCCGGTGCCGACACCCCTCTCAGGGAAGGGAGCCGCGATGCTGCTCACGGCGAGTCTGGAGACCCTCTCGAAGAACGTGCCTGAACGCCCTCTCGTCCTCTACTCGGGTGGTGTCGACGGAACGTACCTCCTCAAGTGGCTGGTGGACCGTTCCGCGAACCCGCTGGCCCTGGTGATCGACCTTGGGGCCAATGCCGACCCGGCCGCGACGGCGCGGGCCGACACCCTCGGCGTGGAGGTGGAACGAGTCGATGCCACGGAGGAGTTCTTCCGGGAGTTCCTGCCGGCCGCGATCCATGCCGACGCGTACTACGAGGGCCTCTACCCGATCGGATCGAGCATCTCCCGGCCGTTGATGGGGCGACTGGCAGCGCAAGTCGCCCAAAACCGCGGCTGCGACATGATCTGCCACAGCGCGACAGCCATGCAGAACAGCGGCGTACGGCTGTCGGCCGCGATCGCCCACTTCCTCCCTGAGCTGCCCCTCGCGGCCCCCTTCCTGCAGTCGGCGGTGCCCCGGGAGCGCATGGTCCGCGAACTCGCCGCCATCGGAATCGAGTTCCCCTACGGCGTACACAGCATCGACACCAACCCTTGGGCCCGAGTCGTCGAATGCGGCAGCCTCGACAGTCCGGAGAACGAGCTGGACTCCGACGTCTTCCAGTGGTCCGCCGCGCCGGACGCCGCCTTCGAGGCCGGACCGGAGGTGATCGAGCTGGCGTTCGAGCGCGGCCTGCCGGTCTCGCTCAACGGCAAGGACATGCCCCTGGCGTCGTTGGTGCCGCAGCTGAACGAGCTGGCGGGCGCCCGCGGGGTCGGCCGGTTCTCCGGACTCGAGGACACCTTCCTGAGGGGAAAGAACCACGAGGTCAGGGAAGCGCCGGCGGCGTCGGTCATCACCACCGCGCATCGCGCTTTGGCCAATGCGGTCTTCGAGGGAAAGGAGTACGTCATCCGGAACTTCCTCGCGACGGCTTGGACGCACTCCGTCGTGGAGGGCGGCTGGTACCACCACACGACCCAGTGCGTGCGGGACGCGCTGGAGCAACTGGACCGCATCGTCACCGGAGTGGTGCGCCTGCGCGTCTTCGCGGGGAGCGTGGGCGTCGAGCGGCTGGAGTCGCCGCACGGTCTCTATCGCCACCGGCTCGCCGGCCCCGGGTGGCCCACCGGCCACACCGGCGCGCACGGATCCCTGATCGCGACGCTGGCGCACGTCGAGGAACTGCGGCGCGACGACACCGCAGACGCACCGGCCCCCGGCCGCGCGGCCGGGGACACGCATCCGACCGAGAGGAAGCCCAAGCATGACGGCGAGGCCCGCTGACATCGTGGACCTGAGTCACCCCGTCCACCACGGGATGGTGACCTACCCCGGGCTGCCCGGTCCGGAGATCACGACCCAGATGTCCCGCGAGGAGTCACGTACGCGGTATGTCGACGGCGTGGAGTTCCACATAGGCCGTATCAGCATGGTGGCCAACACGGGAACCTACCTGGACGCGCCGTTCCACCGGTACAGCGACGGCGCGGACACGTCCGGGGTCGCCCTCGGCCGGGTCGTCGATGTCGACGGTGTCGTCGTGCGTGCCGAAGCGACCGGTGAGATCGGCCCGGAAGTCATCGACAAAGCAGCCGTGACCGGCAAGGCCGTCCTCTTCCGCACCGGTTGGGACACACACTGGGGTACGGACCGGTACTTCTCGGACACGCATCCCTTTCTGGGACGTGCCGCAGCCGAGCTCCTCGTGGAACTGGAGCCCGCGGTCGTCGGGATCGACTCCGTCAACATCGACTCGATGGCCGACAGGTCGCGACCGGCGCACTCGCTGCTGCTGGAGAGGGGGATCCCGATCGTCGAACACCTGCATCACCTGGACGGGCTGCCGACCTCGGGGTTCCGGTTCTTCGCTCCGCCGCTTGCCGTAGTGGGACTCGGCACGTGCTCCGTGCGGGCGTTCGGGATCGTCGACCGGCACGGCGCCCCGCACGAGACCCCGGAAAACCGCTGAAGGGGAGGATCGTCATCACACTGCTCGACTCGATCCGGCGGGTCCTCGAGGACCACCCGGAAAGCGTGGCACTGGCGACGTCCGACATGACGATGAGCTACGCACGACTGCACCACCTGGCCGACCGGCACGCCGACGCGCTGATGTCGGCGCGAGGCCCGGCGGGGCCGGTCGCCGTCGTGTGCGACACCGACGGCGGTGCGATCCCCCTGGTGCTCGGGGCCCTGCGCACCGGTCGTCCGGTCGTACTGCTGCCCGGTGGGCCGACTGCTTCGGTCAGGGAGACGTCGCTGCGGTACACCGGGTGCTCCCGGATCGCGTGGCCCGGTGCCCGGCCCGAGGACGTGCGCGTCGAGTTGCTCGAACCGTCCGCAGAGGCGCCGTTGTCCGAGGCGTCCCTCGTGTTCTGCACCTCCGGCTCGACAGGGCATCCGAAGCTGGTGCCCCTGGGTGATCCCGCGCTGTGCCGGTTCGCGGACTGGGCGTCCGCTCGGTTCGGTATCGGAGAGGGCACCAAGGTACTCAGCTACGCCCCCCTCAACTTCGATCTGTCACTGCTCGAGGTGTGGACGACGCTGTCCCGCGGCGGCACGGTGATCGGGGCGACCGGACCGGCGCTGCGCGACGCCGAACGCCTGGCACGGCTCGTCGGGAAGTGGCAGCCGGAGGTGATCGAAGGCGTTCCGGTCCTGTACGAACGGCTCGCCCGCGGGCTGCCCGCACTGGCCGCCGATGGTGCGCCGACCGCACGGCACGTCATCATGACCGGCGACAACACGCCGCAGCCGACGCGCCGGGCCGTCAGGGAGATGTTCCCCTCGGCGACCTACTACAACGTGTACGGAAGCACCGAGACGAACGACTCACTCGTCGCCGTGCTGGACGGTGAGCAGATGGTGGCCGACCACGTTCCCCTCGGCGAGCCGCTACCGGGCGTCGACATCCGGCTCGTCGCCGACGACGGTGGCGAACTGGCAGGCCCGGGTGTTGCCGAACTGTACGTCGTCACACCGTTCCAGACCGCCGGGTACATCGACCCGGCGGGGAGATACGACGGCAGCTTCGTCGAAGGCGGACGCGACGGTCCCGGTGCGTTTGGCAGTACCTACTTCCGTTCCGGGGACCTCGTCGAGCGCCGGAGCGACGGATCACTGTGGTTCGTCGGCCGGCGCGACTTCCGGGTGAAGGTGCGAGGGGTCAGCGTCGACCTCGAGGACGTCGAGGACGTGCTCCTGCGGATGGACGCCGTGGTGGAGGCCGTGGCGCTGCCGTGGAACGGGAGCGGCGACACCAGCGTCGCCGCGGTGATCAGGACGGATCCGGATCGCACGGTGTCGAGCGTCGAGGTCCGGCGGTTCTGCGCATCCCGGGTCGAGCCCGCGGCCGTCCCGTTTCGGATCGTGTTCGCCGACCGGCCGCTCCCGAGAACGTCCACCGGGAAGATCGACCGGAACGCGGCCGTGCGGTTCCTGCCGGCGCCCAGCCGGACCACCGCACCAGCCGATTGAGTCCGCAGCAACACGTGTTCCTTCCGACCGATACGACGGATACCGCTTGCGGGCAGACTGCTGCCCAGAGCCGAAGGGTGCTCAATGCTTAGTCTCGGGGTGTACACCGGCCCGCATGACACGGGCGCTTGCCTCATCGCCGACGGGCGCGTGGTCACGGCGATAGAAGAAGAGCGGCTCACCAGGGTGAAGTACGGGGCCATCAGGAACTACCACGGTCTGTGGGAGGAGTTCGGAGAGCGGTTCGGGTACTACCCGTGGGCCTCGATCAGCTACTGCCTCCAGGCGCACTCGATCGGTCTGGACGATGTCGATCGGATAGTGATCGCCGACGACTACCTGGCGCCCATGGCCGGGCTGAACCTTCCGGTCCGCGACCCCGATCGCCTGGTGGTCGCGCGTGAGCCGAGTGGTGGCGTGCACCATTACGTGCACGCCCTGTCCGCGTTCTGGGCGAGCGGGTTCGAGGAAGCAGCGGTTCTGGTCGTCGACGGCGACGGCACGTGGACGGACGAAGGGTACGAGGCCGAAACGGCGTACACGTTCACCCGGAGCGGACGTCACTCGACCGTTCTGAAGAACCGGTATGTCCCCGTCAGGGCCGGCCACGGTGCCGACAACCTGTTCAATCCCGGCCTCGGCTGGATGTACGAGTACGTGACGACGTTCCTCGGCTTCTACAACACCAGGGCCGGAGTGCCGGACGCGGGGAAGACCATGGGCCTCGCGCCCTACGGCGGTCCCCGGCCCGAACTGTCCGGCGAATGGTTCCACCTCAACGAGGGCCGCTTCGACTTCCGGCCCTTCCTCGACTGGATCGTCGGCATGGGGTACGCCGAATCCCTGAACGACCAGAGCTTCAGTCTCGTACCGGACCCGGCGAATATCAGTTCCTTCGCGAGGGACCTGGCGTGGAAGGTGCAGAGCGAGCTCGAGCGCGGCATGCTCGGGCTGTGCGCGCAGGTGCAGCGCCGGACCGGACAACGCAATCTGTGCATCGCCGGCGGAGTGGGCCTGAACGCGGTGGCGAACGGAGTCCTCGCCCGTTCCGGGATGTTCGACCGGATCTTCGTCCAGCCGGCCGCCGGTGACAACGGCCAGGCGGTCGGGCTCGCGTACTACGGTTATGTGAGCGCGGGGAAGGCACGCGACCTCAAGCCGATCTCGCATTCCTACACCGGGCAGGGGTACGACACCGCCGCCGTCGTCGAATACCTGGACGCCGTCGGTGTCTCCTTCGAAGTGATCGACGACGAGGACCTCACGGAACGGGCGGCCGCCGAACTGGCGGAGGGGTCGGTGATCGGCTGGTTCCAGGGAGGCAGCGAATACGGACCGCGTGCCCTCGGCCACCGGAGCATCCTCGCCGATCCGCGGCCCGAGGACATGCGTGACCGAATCAACCAGCAGGTCAAAATGCGTGAGATGTTCCGGCCCTTCGCGCCGAGCGTGCTCGAAAGTCACGTGAACAAGGTCTTCGACACCAGCACGGCCGCCGACACCCGGTTCATGCTGTCCTGCTGCCCCGTACGCGAGGAGTGGCAGCAGATGGTGCCCGCGATCTGCCACGTCGACGGGACCGCCCGCATACAGATCGTCGCCCCGGACGTCGACGAGCAGTACCACCGGCTCATCACGAGCTTCTTCGAGACGAGCGGTGTCCCCCTGGTGCTCAACACGTCGCTGAACATCCGCGGCATGCCGCTCGTGGAGACGCCGGCGGACGCGGTCCAGTGCCTCCTGTCCTCGGATCTCGATGCCCTGTACATCCACAATATCCGGTTGGTGTACCCGAAGCACGAACGGATCCGTCCCGAACTCGCCCCGGGCTGGGCCGTCGTGGAGAACGAAGGCGGGACCGTCCTCACCGACGGCGAGCGGACGCTGACCGTGACGGAGGAGGAGGCCCGCCTGCTGTCCTGCTTCGACGGTGCGCGGAGTCTGCGGGAGGTCGTCGACGCCGCCGGACTCCAGCCGGTTCCGGAACGGCCCGGGCGCATCGCCGAACGCCTCGTCAAGCACGCCTACCGGGCTGGAGCGGTGACTCTGCGGGCCGGCCGCCTGCCGCTCGACACGCGGTGGACGTTCGGGCGGCTTCCGTTGGCCGAGGGGGCCCGGCGGCACACCCCGTACCCCGGCCCGGTCGGCCCGGACAAGCTCGTACTGCCGCGCTCGGTGGGGCGCTGAACCTCCGGATCGGGGAACGCACCGGCTGACAGGATTGGGGACTTACAGCATGTCGTTCACAGGTGTGGTCGGGCCGCTGCCTCGAGGATACGAGCTGCTCTGGGAGCGGATGCACGAGATGTCACCGGGGGATCCCGGCAGGTCCCGGTTCACGGCTCTGCTGACGCGGGGCCTCGGTGGGCAGCTCGACCCGGACGCGTTGAAGGGGGCTCTCGCGGATGTGACGCGACGGCACGAGATGCTCCGGATGCGCTTCAAGACCACCGACCTCGATCCGCTGGTGGAGATCGTCGAGGACGTCGAGGCGGAACTGCACGTCGAAGATCTCCGGCACCATCCGCCGGCGGAGCGGCAGGCAGTGCTGGCGCATGTCCTGTACCTGGAGAGCGTGCGCGCCTTCGACCTGGGAACGGCGCCGGTGTGGCGTGCGCGTCTCCTCCGGTTGTCGGCGGACTACAGCATCCTGTGCGTCAGCTTCCCGGACTTCCTGTTCGACGCCTGGTCGGACCGGATCCTGGTGCGTGACCTGATGGCGTGCTACAGCGCGCGCCTCGGCCTGTTCCACCTGCCCGCGCCGGTGCCCTACGGCTATCGGGACCTGCTGGATCTGCACGAGCGACAGTACGGGGGCCGCGGGCCGGGCGTCCGGGAGCAGGCGCACCGGCTCCAGCCGCTGTTGCCCCGGCCCCTGTCCGTCGAGCCCCGGCAGGCGGCCGCCTCCGACCTGCTGGTGGACCCGGCCGCCATCGAGTTCAGCGTGCCCTCGGAGGTTTCGGCGCGCCTGGACGACTGTGCGACGAGACTTCGCACGACGCAGTACGTCGTCCTGATGGCTGCCTACTACCTTGTGATCGCCGGCGTCTCGGGGTCGTCCGAGGTGGTGGTGAGCACGGTGACGCTGGGCCGTCACAGCAAGGCCGAGCGGGCGATCGTCGGACAGTTCGGCCAGGACGTGTTCGTCCCCGTGGACATCGACTGGAAGGGGTCGTTGGAGACCTTCGTCCGGCAGGTGCACCGGGCACTGGTCGAGGCCAGGCTGGCGCGGACGGGTTACCGCAACCTGGTGGAGCTACTGGGCGAGACCGGTCGCCCCAGGCCGTGGTCGGACCTCCATCTCTTCGACTCCTACTTCCAGTCCGTCGTCCCCGAGTCCAGTGAGTCGTTTCCCGGTCCGCTGCGGGTCGACCACGAGCTGGAGGTCGTGCCGACACCGCTGCCGGGTGGGGATGCGTACCCCCGGCTGGGTGAGGTTCCGAGCGAGGCGATGCCGGCCTGGTGCCGACAGGCGCAGCCCTGGATGCTGGTGGACAGCAGCCGTCGGGGCGGGGCCCTGAACTTCAACCGATCCTTCTACGACGAGTCGCAGGTGAAGGGGCGTGTCACCAGCTTCCTCGAGATTCTGCGGGCGATGGCCGACGACAGCGGGCAGCCCGTGTGGAAAGCGGTCGGCTGATTGACCGGCCGGCCGGAACGCACCGGCACACTCGGGTCGGCGAACCGACGAGGCGAAGGAGAGACGGTGGGGGAACGCGCATCCGAGCTGGACGGCGTGGTGACGGTCGTCACACCGACGAGAAGGCGGCCGGCCCTGCTGAACCGGGCGATCGCGTCCGTCCAGCGGCAGTGCTGCCGGCACGTGCGAGCGCACATCGTCATGGTGGACGACTGCCCCGACACCTGGCTGGCCCTCGGGCGGGACCTGCCCGCCACCGTGTGGCCGCGCTGGGCGCAACGGGGCCCGGGCGACAGGAACGGGCCGCGGCGCATCGCGTCCGTCCGGGACCTCGGGACGGATCTGGTCCAGACGCGCTGGGTCGCCTATCTCGACGACGACAACCAATGGGAGGAATCGCATCTGCACCGCCTCCTGGAGAAGGCTCGTGAATCCGGTAGTCCGGCGGTGCACTCGTGGGCGCGTGTGGTCCATCCGGACGGAGAGCCGTATCTCGAGCAGCGTGACCCATGGGCGTTCGGTGAGGAGAACGGACGCCGGGAGTATCTGCGGATGAGGGAACTCGGGGTGGTCGAGCCGGGTTCGAACGTGTACAAGGACCGCGTCGACGCGCACGACGGGCCGACGTCAGTCCGGTCGGTGGACCAGAGCGCGTGGCTTCTGGAAACGGAGTTGGTGCGGGGCATCCGCTTCAGCAACATGAGCAGACCGCCGGACCGGACGACGTCCTTGGGCGAGGACGACCTCTTCAACGAGAACCTGCTGGCCAAGGGCATCAGTATCTGCTCCACGGAACAGGCGACACTGATCTATCAGCTCGGCGGATACTCGACTGCCCCGGAGATGAACGAGCCGGCGGATTGGTGACACGGCTGTGACAGCGGACGTGCGCCTGTCCGGAGGTCCGATGGCGGGAACCGGTCGTCCGGCGCCCCGGGCGCGTGGACGAGCGGCATTCCCGGCGTGAGGAGCCGGCTGGGAGGCAGCGGTCGTACGAGCCCTCGGCGAGCTCCCGGTCATCGGGGGCCGCCCCGGCCCTGAGTCCGGATCCGTGTCCGCGTCGGGGCCCGCGGGCTGTGCCGTACGACCTCCACGCCGCCCCCCCGGGGCCGGGTCCCGTCGAACCCGGCCGCACGGCGGGGCGGTGAGACGGTGGGCCCCGTCGGCGACGGCCGTGCCGCCCCCTCCGTCGTGGGTGTCGGCGGCTTCACGCCGGGTCTGCGGGCCGCCTGTCGGGCGGCCGGCGGCATTCCGGGCCCCGGCTCGGCCGGGTGGTCCACGGGGTGCTGCACCACTCCGTCTGCCCGGCCGTCATCGTGCCCGAGCCGACGCGCACCGCGGCAGCCGCCTGACCGGCACCGGCCGCCGACTCCGCCGGCCGGGCTCTGCCGGTCGGCGGGTCCCGGCTCAGGTCCGGGTGATCCGCACCCGGTACACCGGCGGGTCCGTGTCCGGGTCCGGGCCCGGCCCCGCGGCCAGGTCCGTGTCCGCATCGGGCTCCGAGCCCGAATTCGGGCCCTTCGCCCCCAGGACCGTCACCCGGATACCCGCCTCGCGGTCGACGAAGGTCTCACCGGGAGAGAAGGGGGCGTCGGAGAGTTCCGCGTGGACGTTGGGGCTGCGAGTGCAACCGCCGCTCTCCTGGCGGGAGTCGAAGACCGTGATCGGGCCCATGCCGGTGTCGACGTCCGCGTCGACCCTGTAGACGAGGATGCCGGGCCGGCACACCGCCTCGTCGTTGCCGGCGCGGGTGCGGAACTCGACGGCGTATCCGGAGCGCCCGTCCAGCGGGAGGAAGACGAGCTTGGGACCGCCCCGTTCGGCCAGCGGCGTCAGGGCGTACTCCTGCGTGCCCGTGCCCGCCGCGCAGTGCACCTGGGGGGCGTCCAGCCAACCCAGTTTCCACTTGTGCCAGCCGAGCAGGTCGTTGTTGGCGCCCCAGTCCTCGCTCATGATGTCCCAGTGGCCCACGGCCCCGCCGCCCTCGGCGGTGTAGAGGTCGGGCAGGCCGAAGACGTGGCCGTTCTCGTGCGGGAGGACGCGGTAGCCGGTGCGGTCCAGGGAGCCGGAGCCGTCGTCCTGGCGGGAGTAGACGAACGACGCGTTGGAGACGGGGACGCCGTCCGCGGTCGGGGCTTCCGCGTTGCCGGCGAAGGTGACGGACAGGACCGTGTCCAGGGCGGAGGGGCCCGCGTTCGGGGTCACCAGTACGTTCACCAGGTCGTACGCACGGAAGTCCACCTTCGGGTCCGCCGCGGCCACGATGTCGTCGACCAGCTCACGGTAGCCGGGGTCGAAGGGGGCGCCGCGCTCTATGCCGTACTCCTGGAACGACTTGGGCATCCGCAGCCAGTCCGGGACCGGGACCTCGGGGCGGTAGTCGAGGCGGCCGTACGAGCTGGTGCGGAACCACTGCTGGGTCTGCGGGAAGAACTCCCGGTAACGGTCGAGGGCCCTGCCCTCGCCGGGGGCGTCCGAGAAGTCGACCATGAGGGTGAGGGCGCGGACGGTGCCGGTGGAGCGGGCGTACCCGACGATCGTGGGGATGCCCTCCGACATCTGGACCTCGCGGGTGCTGCTGATCATGCAGGGACCGTGCGCGGAGGAGCGGGACAGGGCGCTCGGTCCGGCACCGGGGGCCGAGAGGTACGGGGAGAGGTGGCCGTTGCCGGCCGAGGGGGCGACGGCGAGGGTCAGGGCGGTCACGGAGGCCAGGGCGGCCAGGCGGCGCGGGGATATCCGGCTGCTGGTCGACTGCGGCTGCATGCGGGGAACCTCCGCTCCACGGCAGCCCCCGGTCTCCGGCTGCACCCTCTTGATCACCTTCCGTCGAGGGGTGCGCGGGCGCGCGTTGAAGGGGCCGATCGTGCGAGGGCTCCGACGGACACACGGGGAATGTGACGCAGGTCACCGTGAAAGCTGCCGTTGGAGGGAAATAACCGGGGACTGCTTCCCCGTTTGGATCTGTGTTCGCGCGAAACGGGGACTTCTTCCCCGGATCGCGACAGCGGTGCCCGCAGTGGGACCAGCAGCAGCATCAGCAGCATTAGCAGCAGGACCAGCAGCAGGACCGGTAGTAACGACAGTGACCCAGGAGTGCATCGTGCAGACCGCCGCTTCCGCGCCGCGCAAGGTGTCCCGGCCCCGCGCCGACGCCCTGCGCAACCGGGAGCGGATCGTCACCGCCGCCCGTGAGATGTTCGTCGAGTGCGGCGCCGACGTGCCGTTCGACGAGGTCGCCCGCCGGGCCGGCGTGGGCAATGCCACGGTGTACCGCAACTTCCCCGACCGTGAAGCGCTGGTGCGTGAGGTCGTGTGCTCCGTGATGGACCGTACGTCGGAGGCGGCCGAGCAGCTGCTCGCCGGGGCCGGGGATGCCTTCGAGGCGCTGGAGCGATTCGCGCACACCGCCGCCGAGCAGCGGCTCGGCGCGCTGTGCCCGATGCTCTCCACCGCCTTCGACCAGCACCACCCCGATCTGGAGGCCGCGCGCGTACGTCTCGAGGCGCTCGTCGCACGGATGATGGGCCGCGCCAAGGCGGCCGGTCAGCTCCGTGACGACGTGGACCTCGGGGATCTGCTGATCGGCATCGCCCAGCTCGGCCGGCCGCCGGCCGGCACGGGATGCGTGAACGTCGACCGGTTCGTCCACCGCCATCTTCAGCTGTTCCTGGACGGGATGCGGGCCCCGGCCCGCGGTTTCCTGCCGGGCGCGGCCGTCACCGTGGAGGACCTGCGCGCGAACTGAACGATCCGTTGACCGCCCGGGCCCTCCGGATCACCTTGATCATCCGGGTGATCCGGGTGGTCCGAACATTCTGAACGATCCGACCGATCCCTTACCAAGTTCTGACCACCTCGACAGGCACCTCAGCCCAGCGGCCGTCCCGTGGACGAGTCGTTCCCTGACGACACCGTTTTTCGTCACGAACCCCTAACTCTTCCGTCATGAAGTCCCGAAGTCCCGAAGTGGGTACCCCCATGTCTGAAACAGCCTCAAAAGCTCCCGGTGCACCGGGTATACCGGATGCCGACGGCGTACCGGATGCCAACCGCTGGAAGGCGCTCGTCTTCATCGCGCTCGCCCAGCTGATGGTCGTCCTGGACGCCACCATCGTGAACATCGCCCTGCCCTCCGCCCAGCAGGACCTGGGCATCTCCGACGGCAACCGGCAGTGGGTCGTCACCGCCTACGCCCTCGCCTTCGGCGGACTGCTGCTCTTCGGCGGGCGGATAGCCGACCTGTGGGGCCGCAAGCGGGCCTTCGTGCTCGGTCTGGGCGGCTTCGCGGCGGCCTCCGCGCTGGGCGGCGCCGCCACCAACGAGGCGATGATGTTCGGCGCCCGTGCCCTGCAGGGCGTGTTCGGCGCGCTGCTCGCGCCGGCCGCGCTGTCCCTGCTCGCGGTGATGTTCACCGACGGCAAGGAGCGCGCCAAGGCGTTCGGCATCTACGGTGCGATCGCCGGTGGCGGTGGCGCCGTCGGCCTGATCCTCGGCGGCTTCCTCACCGAGTACCTGAACTGGCGCTGGACGTTCTTCGTGAACATCCCGTTCGCCGTCGTCGCCGCGATCGGCGCGTACTTCGTCATCCGTGAGCCGCAGGGCAGCCGCAACCGCTCGCCGCTGGACATCCCCGGCGTGGTGCTGTCCACCCTCGGTCTGGTCGCGCTCGTCTACGGCTTCACCCGGGCCGAGTCCGGGGGTTGGAGCGACTCGCTGACGATCGGCATGTTCGTCGCGTCGGCCGTCCTGCTCCTGGCGTTCGTCGTGGTCGAGTCCAGGGTCAAGGCGCCGCTGCTGCCGCTGCGCGTGGTCACCGAACGCAACCGCGGCGGGGTCTACCTCTCGCTGGGGCTGGCGATCATCGCGATGTTCGGCCTGTTCCTCTTCCTCACGTACTACCTGCAGATCGTGCAGAACTACTCGCCGGTGAAGACCGGGTTCGCGTTCCTGCCGATGATCGTGGGCATGATCACGGGTTCCACCCAGATCGGCGCCCGGCTGATGACCCGGGTCGCGCCCCGGCTGCTGATGGGCCCCGGGTTCCTGGTCGCCGCGCTCGGCATGCTGATGCTGACCCGGCTGGAGGTCGGCACCTCCTACGCCTCCGTGCTGCTGCCCGGCATGCTGCTGCTCGGCCTCGGCATGGGTACGGCGTTCATGCCGGCCATGTCGCTGGCCACCCTGGGCGTCGAGCCCCGGGACTCCGGTGTCGCCTCCGCGATGGTCAACACCTCGCAGCAGGTGGGCGGCGCGATCGGTACGGCCCTGCTGAACACGATCGCGGCCTCGGCCACCACGTCCTACGTCGCCGACCACATCGGTGGCGCCTCGAGCCGGTCCCAGCAGCAGCTGGTGCAGCTCGAGGGCATGGTCCAGGGCTACACCAGCGCGATCTGGTTCGCCGTCGGGATCCTCGTCGTGGCCGCGGCCATCGCCCTGACCCTCGTCAACGCCGGCCGCCCGGGGACCACGGTCACCGGGTCCTCCGGCGAGGGCGCGGGGACCGCCGGGAAGGACATGGCGGTGCCGGTCATCGCCCACTGACCGTCACCCCTTCGGGGCACCGGCCACCCGTACGGAGGGGGAGGGGACGCCTCGTCCGTACGGCTTCCAGGACCTGCCCCGGTTCCGCGCTCAGCGGAGCCAGGGCAGGTCCGCACCCGCTTCGCTGGGCTGGAGTCCCTCGGCGACGATCCGCATGATCTCGCCGAGGGACTTCTGCTGTTCGGGGGTGAGCCGGTCGAGGAGCGCCTGCCGTACGGCCTCCACGTGACCCGGTGCGTTACGGCGCAGCACCTCGAAACCGCCGTCCGTCAGGACGGCGAACTGGCCCCGCTTGTCGGACGGACACTCCTCGCGGCGCACCCAGCCGTTCTTCTCCAGGCGGGCCACGGCGTGCGAGAGCCGGGAGCGGGTGATCTTCGCCAGCATCGCGAGCTCGGTCATCCGCAGCCGCTGCTCCGGTGCCTCGGCGAGCTTGACCAGCAGGCCGTAGTAGAGGTGCGGCATGCCCGCGTCCCGCTGGAGCTGGCGGTCGAGGTGGTCCTCCAGGAGGGTGCTGGCCTCGATGTACGAGCGCCAGACGCGCTGCTCCTCGGCGCTGAGCCAACGGGGTTCGTCGGTGCCTGCCGGGCCGGGTTCCGAGCCCGGTGCCGCTGCGGAAGTGGGTGCCGTCGTCATACGGTCCACTCTACGACCCTTCTTCTTGAAAGTTAAACAAAAGCGCGGTAGGGTCCGGGGTGGAAATTGAGGATTCAAGCAAAAGATCCGGCCGCCCCGTCGGCTGCCCCTCCGGCCGCCCCGCCGGCCGGGCCCGTACCGATCGCCGGAAGGAGTCGCAGTCATGACCGCCGCCCTTCAGGAACGCATGCCCGCGCTGTACCTCAGCCATGGCGCCCCGCCCCTGGCCGACGACCCCGTCTGGCCCGGCGAACTGGCCGCCTGGTCCGCCGGACTGCCCCGCCCGAAGGCGATCCTCGTCGTCTCCGCCCACTGGGAGGAGGCCCCGCTCGCCCTCGGCGCCACCGAGACGGTTCCGCTCGTCTACGACTTCTGGGGCTTCCCCGAGCACTACTACCAGGTGAAGTACGGCGCCCCCGGCGCCCCCGCGCTCGCCGACTCCGTACGCAAGCTGCTGCGCGCCCCCGGCGTCCCGGTGCAGGACGTCCCCGACCGGGGGCTGGACCACGGCGCCTACGTCCCGCTGGTCGAGATGTTCCCCGGGGCCGACATCCCGGTGCTCCAGGTTTCCATGCCGACCCTGGACCCGGTGAAGCTGATGGACATCGGGCGCAGGCTCGCGCCGCTGCGCGACGAGGGCGTGCTGATCATCGGCTCCGGGTTCTTCACCCACAACCTGGCCGCGCTGCGGCAGGGCGGCATCCCCGGGTGGTCGGCCGAGTTCGACGACTGGGGGCACCGCGCGCTGAACGCCGGTGACGTGGACGGGCTGCTCGACTTCGCCCGCAAGTCCCCGGCGGGCATGCTCGCCCACCCGCGCACCGAACACTTCGCACCGCTCTTCGTCACCCTGGGCGCGGCCGACGCCGCCGGCGACCTGGCCGCGCAGCGGTCGGTGATCGACGGGTTCTGGCTGGGGCTGGCCAAGCGGTCGGTGCAGTTCGGCTGAGCTCTCCGAGGAGCGCAGGCTCCCGGCTCCATGCCCGGGGCCCGGAGCCTGTGCCTACAGGTCCTTCTCGTACCAGGCCACGTCCCAGTAGCGGTCGAACTTGCGGCCCACCTCACGAAACGTGCCCGTGTGCCGGAAGCCGAAGCGCCGGTGCAGCCGCGTGGAGGCCTCGTTCGGCTGGGCGATGCCCGCGTAGGCGCGGTGCAGGTCCTCGCCCGCCAGGGCCTCGAACAGGGCTGTGTAGAGCAGGCTGCCGATTCCGCGGCCCCCGGCGTCCGGGGCGACGTAGACCGTCGTCTCCACCGACGTCGCGTAGGCGGGCTTCGCCCGGAAGGGGCTGGAGGTGGCGTAGCCGAGGATCCGCCCGGTGTCCGCGGCGGTGGTCGCCGCCGCGGCTTCGGGCGCGGGTGCGGGCGCGGTTGTGGCAACCATCAGGCGGTACGGGCCGTCTACAGGGTGGGAGAGCAGCCACGGGCGGCGCTCGTCAGGGGTGAGGACCGCGGTGTCGAAGGTGATGGGCGTCTCGCGCACGTACTGGTTGTACAGATCGGTGAGCGCCGGCAGATCGCCCTCGGCCCCTGGCCTGACCTGGGCCTTCGCGTAACCCGACGACATCGTGACCCCCCTGTGACCGGACAGGGTACTGCATGATCAGAAAATTCGGGGGTCGGGTGGGGAATTCTGTCCGGATTCCAGTCGTTGTTTCCAACAGATGCCGGGCACCCGAGCAGAGTCCGAGACGAGAGACCGAGACCCTGACGCGTGTGCCAGGCATTCGCAGAACCGCCCGCTGACCTCATCATCGTAAGGGAGCAAGCATGGCAACCCGTGCCGTCGCCCGTCGTAAGTCCGCCTCCGGCGAGACGGCCGACTCGGCAAGCAGTGTTCGCGCCCATCGTGGCGAGATCGCCGACCGCGACCTGGTCGGCATGTACCTCGACGAGATCGCGCGCACGCCGCTGCTCGACGCCGCCAAGGAGGTCGAGCTGTCCCAGATCATCGAAGCGGGTGTGTTCGCGCGGCAGATCCTCGACGGCACCGAGGAGAACAAGGTGGGCGCCACCACCGAGGAACTCCAGGCGCTGTACGACGCGAGCGAGCGGGCCAAGGACGTCTTCATCCGTTCCAACCTCCGCCTGGTCGTCGCGGTGGCCCGCCGCTACCCGCGCAGTGGTCTGCCCCTGCTCGACCTCATCCAGGAGGGCAACGCGGGCCTGGTGCGCGCGGTCGAGAAGTTCGACTACCGCAAGGGCTTCAAGTTCTCGACCTACGCCACCTGGTGGATCCGTCAGGCCATCACGCGGTCGATAGCCGACCAGTCCCGCACCATCCGCCTGCCCGTCCACCTGGTGGAGGAGCTGGGCCGGATCCGGCGCGTGCAGCGCGAGTTCAACCGTGAGCACGGGCGGGACCCGGAGCCCGGGGAGATCGCCACCGAGCTCGGTTCCACACCGGAGCGGGTGACGGACGTGCTCGACTGGGCCCGTGACCCGGTCTCGCTGAACATGTCGGTGGACGACGAGGGCGAGACCCAGTTCGGCGACCTCCTCGAGGACACCTCCGCGGTGTCGCCGGAGCAGTCGGTACTGACGCTGCTGCGCAGCGAGGAACTGGACGACCTCATCGGCCGCCTCGACCAGCGCACGGCCTCGATCATCAAGATGCGCTACGGCATCGAGGACGGCAGGGAGCGCACCCTGACGGAGGTCGGCAAGCAGCACGGTCTGACCCGCGAGCGGATCCGCCAGATAGAGAAGCACGCGCTGATGGAACTGAAGAAGCTGGCCCGCGACACCGGGTTCGACGCGGCGGCGTAGAACCGCCACGGAACCGGTGCGGGCCGAGTGCGGGTCCCTTGAGGGCGCCAGGTGGTGAAATACGGCGCAAACATGACGTCCTGACACTGCTTCGATCCGCTGGACCAGGGAACAAGAATGCAGAGCCCGGAAGTTACGGGGCCAGAGGATCCGGAAGTCCGCAGATCCCGGCCCCTTCCTCCCGGACGACTCTCCCGAGCCACGTCCCGTCGCACCACCCCCCCGGCGCCGGGACTTCCCAAGCCGGGTCCGGCACTCTCCCCCCGGGTGCCGGACCCGGTTTCCCCATGTGCGGACGGGAAAGCGGGCCACCCCGAACCTGAACCCCGGGGTGGCCCGCCGGATGGCAGATTGTGTCACATGGGCATAGCCTGCCGGGCGTGAGCAGCAACATCGTTCCGCCGCCTCCTCCGATCTCGCTGATCGAGCGGCGCAAAGCCGAGACCCGTATGGAGATCGCCCGCGTGGCGGCCGACCTCTTCGTCCGCCAGGGTCTGAAGGCCACCCGTGCCGAGGACGTCGCACAGGCGGCGGGCATCGCCCCGCGCACCTTCTACCGGTACTTCGCAGCCAAGGAAGAAGCCGTCGCCCCGCTCTACGAGGCCGGCGCCCGGCGCTGGGTGGAGGCGGTGCGCACGGCGCCGCCCGGAACGTCCGTACCGCAGGCCCTGGAGGACGCCGCGCGCTCCATGCCGAGTCCGGGCGCGGGAGTCTCGTCGGATTCCTGGGGGTGGGTGCGCACCCTGGTCCGCCTGGCCGACGCGCATCCCTCCCTGCGCAGGGTGTGGGCGGAGGTCTGCCAGACATCGGAGCGCGCACTGGCGGAGGTGCTGGCGTCGCGGATGCCGGCCGGCCCGGCGGCCGACAACGATGCCGGGCGTGCCGGGCACGCCGTCGGTGTCCCCGGCGCTGCCGCGGACGCGCGACTGCGTTTCGCCGCCGCCGTCGCGAGTGCCGCCGTCCGCGCGGCCGTGGAGGGCTGGGCGGCGGGTGACGGTCCGGGCGACGGTCCGCAGGGGCCGGCGGAGCTGGCCGTGGCCAACCTCGCGGCCCTGCGGCACTTCCCGTGGGACGACCTGACGGCCTCCTGACGGCGGCCCGGCGTCCGCTCCGGGGCCGTGCCTGGTTTCGCCCTTCCCGCCCTTCCCGCCCTTCCCGTCTTCTCCCGCGCTGCCCGCGCTGCCCGCGCTGCCCGCGCTGCCCGCGCTGCCCGCGCTGCCCGCGCTGCCCGCGCTGCCCGCGCTGCCCGCGCTGCCCGAGTCGCCGGAGGGGGCGGACTCGCCGATGGTGGGGAGGGGCGATCCGCACCCACGCCCTGCCCGAACTCCGGCCGTCCTGACCGAAGAGCCGAAGAGCCGAAGAGCCGAAGAGTGGAAGGGCGGAGGAGCGGAGGAGCGGAGCGGGCGCACCGCATGCCCGTTCATGCCCGTTCGTGCCTGGTTGGGTCCGTTCCCGTTTACTTCTCGCATAACCCGGCGTAATCTTCGAGGCGAAACCACACGTTCGGGCATGGTTCGGAGGTGAGTCGGCATGTACGCACCAGAGAGGCAGCAGGAGATCCTGCGGCTGGCCCGGGACAGTGGCCGGGTGGACGTGGTCTCGCTGGCCGAGCAGTTCCAGGTGACGGCGGAGACGATCCGCCGGGATCTGAAGTCCCTCGATCGAGCGGGTGTCGTCCGCAGGGTGCACGGCGGGGCGATCCCGGTCGGGCGCCTCGACTTCGAGCCCGACCTCGCCGAGCGCGAGACCACGGCCGCCGGCGAGAAGGACCGCATCGCCAGGGCCGCCCTCGCGGAACTTCCCGACGACGGCACGATGATCGTCGACGCCGGTTCGACGGTGGCTCTGCTCGCCGCCGCCCTGCCGGCGAAGTCCTCGCTCACCGTCGTCACCCACAGCCTGCCCATCGCGGCCCGGCTCGCGGACCATCCCGGTGTCCAGCTGCACCTGGTCGGCGGTCGCGTACGGCACCGCACCCGGGCCGCCGTGGACGCCTGGGCGCTGCGCGCGTACGGAGAGATCCGCGCGGACGTGCTGTTCGTCGCGGCCAACGGCTTCTCCGTCGAACACGGTCTGACCACTCCCGACCTCGCCGAGGCGGCGGTGAAGCGCGCGGCCATGGCGGCCGCCCGCCGTGTGGTGCTGCTCGCCGATTCCTCCAAGCACGGCCAGGAGCACTTCGCCCGCTTCGGCACCCTGAACAACGTGGACCTGCTGATCACCGACAGCGGACTGAGCCCTGAAGACGCCCTCGCGATCGAGCGCGGCGGCACGGAAGTAGTGCGTGCATGATCCTCACCGTCACTCCCAACCCGTCACTGGACCGCACGTACGAGATTCCCGCGCTGGAGCGCGGCGAGGTCAACCGGGCCACCGGTGAGCGCGTGGACCCGGGCGGCAAGGGCGTCAACGTCTCCCGTGCCGTCGCCGCGGCCGGCCGGCGCACCGTCGCCGTGCTGCCGCTGGGCGGCGCGCCGGGCGCCGTGGTCGCCGGACTGCTGGACGCGCAGGGCATCGAGGTCGCTCCGGTGCCGGTGGCCGGAGCCACCCGTTCCAACATCGCGCTCGCCGAGGCGGACGGCGTCCTGACGAAGATCAACGCGCCCGGCCCGGAGCTGACCGCGGCCGAGCAGGAACTGCTCCTGGAAACGGTCCGCAGACAGTCGCGGGGCGCCGACTGGATCGCCTGCTGCGGAAGCCTGCCGCGGGGCCTCGCACCCTCCTGGTACGCCGATCTGGTCGCACGGGCGCACTCCGCGGGCGCACGCATCGCCCTGGACACCTCCGGGCCGGCGCTGGCCGCGGCGCTGCGCGAGCGGCCCGACGTGGTGAAACCCAACGCCGAGGAACTCGCCGAGGCCGTCGGACGCCGGCTGACCACCGTGGGCGACGCGGTGAAGGCGGCCGAGGAACTGCGCGGGATGGGCGCCCGTGCCGTGCTCGCCAGCCTGGGCGCCGACGGGCAGGTACTCGTCGACGAGCACGGCGCCTGGTTCGGCTCCGCCCGGGTGGACGTCGTCCGCAGCAACGTCGGCGCGGGCGACTCCTCGCTCGCCGGCTTCCTCATCGCCGGCGGGCACGGACCGGAGGCGCTCGCCTCGGCGCTCGCCCACGGAGCGGCTGCCGTCCAGACCCCCGGCAGCGTGATGCCCACGCCGGGTGACCTGGACCCGGCCGCGGTCACGGTCACGGCAACGGTGCCGGTGGACCGCGCGTTGAAGGAGCCGGTGACGTGAACACCGATGTTCATGAGGCCCCGTCAGCCCTCACCGCCCCCTCAGCCACCACTGCTCCCCACGCCCCCGCTGCCTCCAGTACCCCCACTACCGCCGCCACCGTCCTCACAGCCCCCCACCGAACCACCACCCCCGTTCACCCTTCCGCCCATTTCACGTCAAGGGCGATACGCGTGCGAAGGAGCCCGCGATGAGCGAGATGATCACCGCGGATCTGGTCGACCTCGACCTGTCCGCAGACACCAAGGAAGCGGCGGCGCGAGCCCTCGCCGAGCGGATGGTGGCCCTGGGCCGGGTGACCGACCTGGAGGGTTTCCTCGCCGACGTGGCCGCCCGTGAGGCCCAGATGCCCACCGGCCTCGACGGCGGTATCGGCATCCCGCACTGCCGCAGTGAGCACGTCACCGAGCCGACGCTGGGCTTCGGGCGCAGCGCGGCCGGGATCGACTTCGGTGCGGCGGACGGGCCCGCAGACCTGATCTTCCTGATCGCCGCTCCTGCGGGTGCGGACGACGCCCATCTGACGATCCTCTCCTCGCTGGCCCGGAAGCTGATGAACGCCGAGTTCACCGACGGGCTCCGCGCGGTCGGCGACACCGAGGGAGCCGCGGCGCTCATCCGCGGGGACGATCAGCCCGCCCCCGCCGGGGCCCCGGCCGCCCCGGCGGGCACGGCGGGCACGGCCGCCACGGTTGACGCGTCCGGCCCCGGGGCTTCCGACAGCCCCGCAGGCTCCACGGGCTCCACGGGCTCCACGGACTCCGTGGTGGGGCCGGGGGGGGGCGCCACCCGCGCCCCCCCCGGCCCCGCCGCCGCCCGCGGCACCGGGGCCGGCGGCC